>CAMWSW010000055.1 GCA_947176975.1 uncultured Clostridia bacterium
GCTATAGGTAAGATAAGAGATATGACGGACTACAACGGCAAGAGAGTAAAAGAGGCTTTCCCGTCGTATGCGGTTCAAGTCCAAGGTTTTTCCGAAGTGCCTAAGGCGGGCGATTTGATGGTCGTCGTCAAGGACGAAAAACTTGCCAAGAAAGTTGCGCAAGAGAGAGCCGACAAAGAAAGATCGGAGATGCAGGCGTTCAGTTCTATCAGATCTATCGACGATATCTTCGGAGACGGAAAGGATACCAAGTCGCTCAACCTCATTATCAAGGGCGACGTACAGGGTTCTGTCGAAGCAGTCAAAGCGTCGCTTCTCAAACTCAATGACGAAATGGCGGAGAAGAACGTCAAACTTGCCGTCGTACACAGCGCAGTCGGCGCAATCAGCGAGTCGGATATAATGCTTGCAGATACGGCAAAGGCAATAATCATTGCTTTCAACGTCAAGGCGGAGGCAAAAGCGCAAGCGCTTGCAGAGCGTAGTAAAATCGATATAAGAAGATACAGCATCATATACGACGCCATCAACGATATGACGAGAGCGCTCAAGGGTATGCTCGACCCGATATACAAGGAAGTCAGCCTCGGCGAAGCCGAAGTCAGAGCAACTTTCAGAATTTCTTCGTTTGGCACTATCGCGGGTAGCTACGTCACCAAGGGAAAAGTCGCAAGAAATTCCAAAGTTAGAGTTGTCAGAGACGGCATAATTATCTTTGAAGGCGTACTCACTTCGTTGAAGAGAGAAAAGGACGACGTAAAAGAAGTCGCAAGCGGATATGAGTGCGGTATCGGTCTCGAGAAATTCAACGACGTCAAGATTGGCGACATAATCGAGAGTTACATTTTGGAGCAAATTGAGCAATGAATAGATACGAAAGGATCAATGCAGAACTGAAAAAGCAGCTTTCGATAATATTGCGCGAAGGCGTCAACGATCCCAGAGTAGCGGGCAAGATGATATGCGTGACCGATACGCAAGTCGACAGAGATTTGACGCTTGCGCAGGTCTACGTCAGCATCTTGGGAGCAAACGGCAATGAAAAGGAAATACTTGACGGACTTCACAGCGCAGAGGGATATATCAAATCCCGTCTTAAGAGCATGATTAAGTTGCGCAACATGCCGTCGCTCAGATTTAAGTTGGACACGTCGCTTGATTACGGACTGAAGATTTCAAAGATTCTTGACGATATACACAAAAAAGAAGGCAATACGTCGGAGGGCAAAGAAGACTAATGTACGAAGAGTTTATAAAGGCCGTCGACAACAGCAATACTATTTGCCTTATGTCTCATCAAAATCCCGACGGCGACACTTGCGGAAGCGCGTTGGCGCTGTATCGGGCTTTGAAGCTATATGGCAAAGAGCAGGTATATATATACTGCGACGGAGTTTTCAGAAACTCTCTTTTGGTTTTGGAAGGAATTGACGAGTACAATATGACGCAAATCGACAAGTGCGATCTTGCTATTGCGTGCGATTGCGCAGAGTACGACCGTATGGGAGCTTACCTCAATCTCTTCAATAAGGCGAAAATCCGAGTAGATATCGACCACCACAAGACCAACAGCAGATACGGCAATATCAATCTAATCGAGCCGGGCGTAAGCGCAACGTGCGAGGTTATGTATAAGATAATCAAGGCAATGGACGAGAAAAAACCTTGTCTTGACGATACCGTTGCCAAGTTGCTTTACAGCGGTCTTGTCACCGACAGCGGAGGTTTTACTTTTTCCAGCGTATCAAATCAAACTCACGAGATTGCGTCAAAGCTCATTAAGTATAACTTTTCGGCAAGCGATATTTGCGAACATTTTTTGAAGAGCGTGTCGCTAAACGTATTTAATTTGAGAATGAGAGTACTTTCAAAAGCCAAGTTCTATCAAGACGGCAAGATAGGTATGATTTACTTTTCTCAAGAAGATTTCATTGAGACTGACACTGCGCCCGAAGATACGGAAGGCGCAATCAATTATATCAGAGATATCGACACAGTAGAAGTGGCGGTGGCAATTACGCAGACCAAGCAAAGCAATTCTTACAAGGTGAGTATCCGTACGAGTGACAGAGTCGACTCGTCGAGAATAGCCGAAGTATTTGGCGGTGGCGGACACAGGAACGCCGCAGGATGCAGAGTGTCGGGATTTTTTGAAGACGTAAAAGACAAAATACTCAAGGCGTGCGTCGACGAGTTATAAAAACAAAAGAAGAATAGGTAAATTATGAACGGATTTGCAGTAATAAATAAAGGACTTGGAATATCTTCAAGCGACGTGGTAATCAAATGCAGAAATGCTTTGAGCCGCGCTATCAACGAGAAGACCAAGTGCGGACATATGGGCACGCTTGACCCTATGGCAGAAGGCGTATTAATCGTTGCCTTTGGCAATGCAACGAGACTATTCGATTATTTGCTTTCAAAAGAAAAGTCGTATGAAGCCACTTTCACTTTTGGCGAAGCAAGAGACACCGTCGACAGAGCAGGCAATATAATTGCCACTTCGCAATTGCCGAAATATCAACAGGTGTTGGACGTCTTGCGTAAGGTTGTGGGAGAAATTTCCCAAGTACCGCCAAAGTATAGCGCAGTCAACGTCAACGGACGACGCGCCTACGATATGGCAAGAGCCGGCAAGGACTTTCAACTCGAGGCAAAAAAGGTAAACGTAAAAGATATTACTGTCTTGGACAAGACTTTTATTGAAGACGCTTGTCAAGATTTAAGCGTGTCGATTACGTGCGGAAGCGGAACGTATATTAGAAGTCTTTGCGCAGATATTGCAAAAGAAGTAGGCGTATGCGGATATATGTCCAAATTGACGAGAGTCAACTGCGGCGGATACACGCTTGAAGACTCTGTATTGTTGAGCGACTTTGTAAAAAATCCTTTGGAATACGTGCGCAACGTCAAGGGACTTTTGCAACAAGTTATGCCGATTATCCAACTTGACGAGAAGACGTATATCAAACTTCGCAACGGAAGATGTATAGATTCCGACCTTGAAGACGGCACGTACGGCGTTGAGTACAACGAGGCGATATGCTTTATAATCAATGTAAAGCGTAATAAAGCAAAATCAGTATGCTATTTGCAAGATTAAAGAAATAAAATGAGCAGATGGAAAGGCATCAATACTATAGAATATTCACAGCGTTGTGACGAAAACCTCGTCGTGGCGCTTGGTTTTTTTGACTGTCTTCATATTGGGCATACCAAATTGATTGAATCTGCAAAATTACTTGCCTTTAAAAAGAATGCAAAGTGCGGTGTTTTTACTTTTGACAACAATCCCTTTGACATTCTTGGCACAGATAACGGCGGACAGATACTAGACTTTGAGGAGCGATTGACTAAACTCAACGACTTGAGAGTGGATTATTGTATTAAAGCGCGATTTGACAGAGAATTTTCGCAGTTGCCGCCTTTGGAGTTTTTGCAAAGATTATCCTTGGATAAAAATATCAAGGGAATCGTCGTAGGAAGCGATTATACTTTCGGAGCAAAGGGCGAAGGCGGAGTGCAATTACTTTCAAAGTGGTGCGACGACAATTGCGTAGAACTTGTCGTAGAGCCTTTTGCCATGGACGATGGCGGAAAGATATCTTCGACGAGAGTGCGTAATCTTCTTTGCGACGGCGATTTGGAAAAGGCAAACTCATACCTCGGACAACCTTATTTCGTAATCGGAGAAGTCGACCACGGCAAACAACGCGGAAGAAATATTGGCTTTGCCACCGCGAATATAGAATATCCCCAAGACAAACTAAAAATCAAGTCGGGAGTATATTATACAAGGGTATTGGTGGACGGAGTGTGGCTTAAGGCGGTTACCAACGTAGGTCCGCATCCCACGTTTGACGATATGACTTTTAATATCGAAAGCCATATTTTGTATTACAAAGGCGATTTATACGGCAAAAAAATAACAATCAGATTTTTGCAGCGTATACGCGATATAGAAAAATTTACTTCAAAAGAGCAACTTGCCGATAGAATAAGTAAGGACGTAAGTTTTGCTTTGACTAGTGAATTGTGAGGTATTTATGATAAAATTCGGACCTAGCGGACTGTGCGAGCAGTTTTCAGAGAGTGGGAAAAAACATACGATTGAGGCTGGAGCTTGGCTCAAAGATTTGGGACTTGACTGTTTTGAGTATTCTTTTGGCAGAGGCGTGATGATAAAAAGTCAGACCGCCGAAGAGATTGGCAAAGAATTTGCAGGGAATGGCATCGAGATAAGCGTTCACGCGCCGTACTTTATAAATCTTGCGACGCAAGAAGAGGAAAAGGCAGCCAACAATCACAGATATATTTTCGACTCATTGAGAGCGCTCAAATCCTTTGGCGGAAAGAGATGCGTATTTCACCCGGGAAGTCCGTTGAAAACTCCTAGAGCAGAGGCAATGAAAATCTTGCTTGGGAGATTTGAAGAGGTCTTGAGGATAAAAAACGAAGAAGGATTTGAAGATTTGATACTTTGTCCGGAGACTATGGGCAAGATTGCTCAACTTGGAGACTTGGAAGAAGTGATTGCAATGTGCAAGTTGGGAGACGACAATATCGTGCCTTGCATTGACTTTGGACATCTCAATTCGAGAGAAAAAGGACTTTATTTCACAAAAGACGATTATAAGCGTACTATCGACAGACTTTTGGATGGCGTGGGCGAAAGTAAGACGGACAGAATGCACGTGCATTTCTCCAAAATCCAGTATTCCTCGGGCGGAGAAGTGAGACATTTGACTTTCGACGACACGACGTACGGTCCGGAGTTTGAACCTCTTATGCAGGTATTTGCCGATTACAAGCTCAATCCATACGTGGTCTGCGAGTCTGCGGGCAGTCAAACGAGAGACGCTTTGGCAATGAAAACGTACTATAAGAGCCTTGTTTGAGAAAATAGTCATTGATTTTGCGTATAGACTTTACATATAATTAAAATTATGCTAAAATAATTTTATGGATATTTGTAGACAGTTATACGATATGGCGGGAGTGGACACACTAGTAATATTGACTCCGTCAAACACGAGGTATTTGTCGGGATATTCATCCACCAACTGTCAAATTATTTTGAATAAACGTAACTCGTATTTTCTCACAGATATGAGATATTATCTTGAGGCAAAGCAGTTTCTAGGCAAGAGATTTGAAGTGCTGTGTCAAGATATAAAGACGGCAAAATCCCTAATTGAGGGAAGCAAAATAGGAATTGAGAATGATATTTCTTATGGACAATATAAGATGATTTCTCAACTTGAAGGCGATAATCTCATAGATATTACGGAGTATATTTCGACACTTCGTGACGTGAAGACGGACATTGAAATTGGATGCATAAAGAAAGCTCAAAGTGTGACTGAACTTGCGTACGACGAGGCTTTGAAAATAATCAAAGAAGGCGTAAGCGAAGTCGAATTAGCCGCATATATTGAGTATATTATGAAGCGAAACGGCTGTAATATAGCTTTTGAGTCGATAGTTGCATTTGGAGATCACACGGCAAGTCCGCACGCGCATCCAAGTCAAAGGGCGCTTAAGAGCGGCGACTTTATCACTATGGATATAGGAGCTAGTTATGACGGATATTGCTCGGATATGACTAGGACTGTGGGATATGGACAATTAAGTACAAATCAAGTCGAGATATACGCACACGTTCTTAAAGCTCAAAGCCTTGCCATTGACAAGCTCAAGGCGGGTATGACGGGCAAAGAAGGAGACGCAATCGCAAGAGATTACTTCCAAGAGCAAGGACTTGACAAGTACTTTACACATTCTCTCGGACACGGAGTTGGAATTGATATCCACGAGGGTGTAGGACTTACGCCGAGAGAAGATAGAATCTTGCAACCGAATATGGTCGTCACCGTAGAACCGGGACTGTATATAGACGGGCAGTTCGGAGTACGCATAGAAGATATGGTACAAA
This sequence comes from uncultured Clostridia bacterium, assembly GCA_947176975.1. Taxonomy (GTDB): domain Bacteria; phylum Bacillota; class Clostridia; order Christensenellales; family UBA3700; genus RACS-045. Next base: position 5,936 of record CAMWSW010000055.1, read on the forward strand.
TTACGAAAAGTGGAGTCATTGATTTGACTAATACTGATAAACAATTAACAATACTATAAACACAAATTTGGAGGTATTTTATGGCTGATTTTATATTGGCAGGTGATTTTAGAAAGGGTGTTACGTTTGAAATGGACGGCAAAGTCGTCACTATCGTTGACTTTTTGCACGTTAAGCCGGGCAAGGGCGCCGCATTCGTTCGCACCAAACTCAGAGACGTTATCAACGGCGGTACAGTCGAAATGACGTTCAACCCAACGGCAAAATTCCAAACGGCTCATATCGAGCATAAGACGATGGTTTACTCTTACAACGACGGCGATCTTTATTACTTTATGGATCCCAATACCTTTGATATGTTGCCAATCAACGGTGAGGCAGCCGAAGACGCTCTCAAATTCGTTATGGAAAACGGAGAAGTTACCGTATCTTTCTACAACGGCAGCCCATTCTCCGTTGAAGCTCCCAACTTTGTTGAGCTTTTGATTACG
>CAMWSW010000056.1 GCA_947176975.1 uncultured Clostridia bacterium
TAAGAATACGAATAAATTTTCAATACTTTTAATGAAATCTATACAAAAAAACGGAAGTAAAAACTTCCGTTTTCTGTACTTAGATTTTTAAGCGGCTTTTGATATGCCTGACGAAAATCCGTTGTTGTTGATGCTTCCGCTTGTCACCTTAAAATCGTTTGTCAAATCGGAAGATGATTGTTCCAAAGTAGCTTTGCAACTTGTCGGAGCAGAGTCGGTATAATATCCGTGACCTATTGCGGTAACTATTATGCGATATCCGTTGCCGCTCGTAACAATACTGCTGTCGTACGTGATATCCTCTAAGTCTTCGAAGTTGATGCTGTAATCTACTTTTCCGTCGGCGGTAAGAATAGAAGTTCTTCCTATTGTGATTTTCGTATCGCCGTTGATTTGAAGTTCTACAAGATATTCATATCCGTTCTGTACGCCGTCCCAGCTTGCGTGAATTACTGCGGACGTGCTACCGTCTTTGTCGAGGTATTCGTTGATAGTCGCTTTGAGTGTCTCGTCGGCGACGTATTTGAGTTGTTCCATAGTAGTGGTTGCAATCATAGCGACGGGTGAGTCCTTGATATTAGGGTTGGTCGAATGGACTGCTTGAACTCTTATCGAGTGATCTCCGACTTTGCTGACGTACTGCGATACATCGCATATCAATCTATTTTCTTCGCCATCGCTCTTGAATACTCCGATTTCTTGATTATCGACGAAGATTCTGTATGAGTCGGCTTCGGGAACTTTGTTGAACTTGACTACCGTCGTCGTTGACGTTTCGCCTTCGGTTGTGACTACGCTAAGTCCGGTCGGCATAGCAAGAGTGATTATATAATTATAGTTCACCGTTATTGAATCGCCGTCGGTATACAACGTATCTTCAGTTACGTCGGAGAAGTCGAGAGTTTGTTCATACTTGGAGTAGTCGCCCTTTGGCGTAACCGTAACGGTATAGCTCTTGCCCGGAGTGGAGACGTATTGTGTAATGTCATATTCGGGATCATCTGTCATATTCTTTTCCCAAAGCGGCAACGTTACGTCGTTTTCTCCGTCGTTGACGACGAATTCATATGCTGACGCGTGCTTTACTTTAGCGACTTTACAATATATTCTGTTTTCTCTCTCTTCAATAATGATATCAATCGGTTTAGCCAACTTCTCGACGTAGATTACGTTGTCGCAGCCCGTCATACTGTGATTGGAGTTCAAGTCTCTGAATATTATCAAATTCTTGACGTCTTGATAAGTGGGGCAGGAGTGTCCCTCTTTCATTAGGACTTGCTTACCGCCTGTGACGGTATTGGAGATATTACCTTCAATCACGGCAGTTGAGTTGTCGTCAAGATGCAACGTAGCAACTGTGCCGCCGCGCTTCATCGTCAAGACGCTGTTTGTCAAAGCAATCGTATTGGAAATCTTTACGTCGCTTTCGATGATGACTTCGGGGGAGTCGATTACGTTGAATTGGCTTGTGGATTTTGCGCTGATTACGTTTCCGGCAAAGACAACCTTTTCAGCCGTGATCTCTGCGTCTATAATATTGGTTGCTCCGCCTTCGTAATTATAGAGCGTCAATGATTTTGCAGTAGCCTTCAAGTTTTCGCAAGAGACGTTTGCCATGATGACAATGTCCAAATTAGGAGCGTTGATTTCCATAGCGCCAGCCTTGAGATTTGACTTCTTGTGAGTGACAAATCCCTTGCCTTTTCTAGTACCTATATACAAAGTACCTGATTTTTGCGTGTTTATTTCAAGTTTGTCGGACACGCTCAAGGTATGTTTGTTAAGGTCGATACTGTGCAAGTTGGAATCGTCAAATGTCAAGTTGGAGCAAGAGATGTTCTTGTCAAGCACGAAAAAGCACTTTTCAAAACTTGATTTAGAGCTCTTTATATTTGCGGCATTGAATCCTTCTGCATTCTTAACGAAAATTCTCGGAGCATGGAAGAATACGATAGGCAATATTATCGCCAAGAGTATACCAACGAGACATACGCTTGCCACAATGGCAATGATGCCTTTTTTTCCAAGCTTTTTCTTTTTTCCGTCGGATTTGTCTTGCTTTTCTTCTTTATTCTCTTTTTCTTCTTTATCTTGATTGTCTTTTTTCTTTTTCTCTTTTTTGCCTTTCTTGTCGTCGGTTTTGTCTTCGGTGTTCACGACGACGGCGTCGGTCTCAGCCTCTGCGGAGTCTTTTGTCTGCGTAGCTATTTCGCCGTGCAAGAACTCTTCCATGAGTTCTTCGCCGGTGGAGAAGACGAGACCCGTCGACTGTCCGTTCTCTTCGCTGTACGGTTTGCCTGTATCGGGGGCTTCTGCTTCGCCAGCCTTGCGCGAGTAGATTATGAAAGGCACAGGATCGCTCGTATGGGTCTTGAGCGAAAGCGGAGTGGGGTGATCGGGAGCTATAAGAATCTTATAATCCTCTTTCATAAGGTCAAGTTGCGCTTTGACGTACTTGACTACTTTGCTGTCAATAAGTTCGATTGACTTGATTTTGTTGTCAGCGTCGCCTTGATGTCCGCACTCGTCGGGAGCTTCCATGTGGATGTATACGTAATCGCATCCGTCTTTGAGAGCTTTGATAGCAGCTTTTGCTTTTCCTTCAAAGTTGGTTTTGTACGTGCCCGTTGCGCCGTCTACGTTGATGACTTGCATTTTAGCGCCCGTGCCGATACCTTTAATCAAATCTACTGCCGATATGACAGCGCCCTTCATTCCGTACTTTTCTTCAAACGGCGTGAGTTGAGGACGTGTGCCTTCTCCCCAAAGCCAAATGCTGTTGGCGGGTTTGAGCCCTTTCTCGATACGTTTTTTGTTGACGGGATGGTCTTTGAGCAGATTGTATGAATCTACCATGATATCCAAGAAGATATCGCCGTACTCACCCTTGGGGAGAAAATCCTTGATTTTCTTGTCGGAGATATCATGCGGGGGAGTAAAATCCGTACCAGTCTCGGCGTTGTGCGCAACGAGACAGTGACGGTAACTTACGCCCGTATAAAAATCGAGATATTCGTCTCCGAGATTTTTTTGGAGATGTTCGATAAGTTGTTTTGCTTCTTCCGTAGTAATTTCGCCTGCGGAGTAGTCAAGCATAGTCTTGTCGGCATAGTTCTCTTCGTCGGACAGCGTGACGAGGTTGCATCTGATAGCCAAGTCGGTGTCTTTGAGGTCGATGCCGATAGAGAGCGCTTCGAGTGGGGAACGTCCCGTATAGTACTTGTCAGGCGCATAACCCATCATGGAGAGGTTTGCCACATCGCTACCCGGTTTCATACCGTCGGGCACAGTCTTGACAAGACCTAATTTGCCTCTCTTGCACAAGTCGTCGATATTAGGCTTGTTTGCGACTTCAAGGGGAGTGCGTCCGCCAAGAGCCTTCGATGGGTAATCGGCCATGCCGTCGCCCAAAATTACAACATACTTCATCTTAATCACCTACAATATAAAAATATTATTATACATAGTTTATTATATTATATATAATTACCATTGTCAACCAATTAAAATCAAAGGGACACAAATATTTGCGTCCCTACTTATCTTTTGTATATCTTGAGGTTAAAGCTCCGTAATTTTCAGTAAGAATTTTTGTCCGTTGGTAAAAATGAGTTTTAATGCAAGTCCGTGATTAGACGTAAGAGTACAGTGGTAATAGTCTTTTAGTAATATCCTAAAATCCATTAGCAGGTCTTCAACACTTACTTTATAATCTAACTTGCCAAATTGTTTTTTGTCGATAGGCTGCTCAATTTCTTTATTATCATTCATTTATGTACCTCCTTTTATTTTCACAAATTTGTCGACAATGTGTGTAATTATAGTATATCCAAGATTTTGTCCCATATCAAGTATTTTTGGGACAAAATAAGCCATAATTTTTGCATAAGGAGCAACGAATATATGGATATTTTGTCGAATTTTAGCGAAACTCTATCAGAATTGCTTGCAATGCACAATTTGAACGCTTCGCAACTTGCAAAACAAATAAAGATTGACAGGTCGACAATTACAAAATATTTAGTAAAAAGGTCTTTGCCGAAATTGCAATTTGCATTAAAAATAGCAGATTACTTTGGCTGTTCGTTGGATTATCTTTTCGGATTAACAAATGATTACAAGAAAGTAGTATATTTGTGCTGTCCGCCTTTTTATGAAGTGTTTCAGCAATTATTGGATTCACAAAATTGCTCGAGATATAGACTTTTTACAGATTTGAATTTTCATGATCAAATTGTTGACGATTGGTATTATGGTAGGCGTATACCTAGAATTGATAATCTCATAAAAATCGCCGATTATTTTAATTGCACACTTGACGAACTTGTCGGAAGAAGAGCGGTTGAGTAATCGAATATCTTTAATTTTCTCGATATAGTTGTCGTCGCAAATTGAATATGTTATAATTAAAATACTTTCAAATTCAAAGAAAGTGCGTAGGAGAGCGACTTTATGGAGATAGCGTCAAATTTTAGCGAAACGTTGTCAGAGTTGATGCTGATACATAATTTGACTGCAACAAAACTTGCGAGGGAAATCAACGTAGATTGCACTTCGTTTACGAAGTATTTTAGGAAAGGTGTCATACCTACTTTGCCGTACGCAGTCGCTATCGCGGATTATTTTTGTTGTTCGTTGGATTATCTTTTTGGGTTGGCAAATGAATATGAAAAGAAAGAGTATCTCCCTTGTCCGCCATTCTTTGAAAAATTTCAAGAAGCGTTGAAAATACATAATTGCACTATGTATAGGCTTGCCAAAGATTTAAATTTTTCGTACCAAATTATTATAGCTTGGTATCACGGAAGAAGAATCCCGGCAATGGGCAACATCATCATACTTGCCGATTATTTTGGTTGCACTCTTGACGAATTTGTTGGAAGAAAATAAAATAATAGTGAAGGTGTTTTATGAATACGGAAGAATTCAAGAAAGAAATGCAAAAACAGACTTACATCAATGCAAATTCCGAAATGCACTTGCATATGCACGAAATGTCCGAGCGTGCAAGAAAAATCACTATGGAAATCAACAATACTTATCGCGCGCCCGATGAGCTTAGGAAAATGTTTTCCAATCTTATCGGTAAGCCTGTGGACGACAGCTTTGGATTGTTTCCGCCGTTCTATGCCGATTACGGACAAAATATCACGGTTGGCAAACGAGTCTTTATCAATTCGGGGTGTTGTTTTCAAGACCAAGGCGGGATAGAAATAGGCAACGACGTGCTTATCGGTCAACAAGTCGTCTTGGCGACGCTCAATCACGATTTGATTCCCGACAAGCGCGCAAATATGATTCCTGCGCCTATCAAGATATGCGACGGCGTGTGGATTGGAGCGCACGCGACTATACTTGCGGGAGTGACTATCGGAAAGGGAGCTGTCGTAGCCGCCGGAGCAGTCGTAACTAAAGACGTCCCCGAGAATGCAGTAGTAGGCGGTGTACCCGCTAAAATTATAAAAACAATTAAGGAGAGCAATTAGTATTATGGAAAAATTAAATTTGACGAAAGAATGGGATAAGGTTTTCCCAAAAAGTTCAAAGGTAAATCACGATAAGGTTACGTTTCACAACCGCTATGGAATTACTCTTGCGGCTGATTTGTATATTCCAAAGGATGCAAAAGGCAAGCTTCCCGCTATTGCAGTGTGCGGACCGTTCGGCGCGGTGAAAGAGCAGTCTTCGGGACTTTACGCTCAAGTTATGGCAGAGCGCGGTTTTCTTACCATTGCTTTTGACCCGTCATTTACGGGCGAGAGCGGAGGATTGCCAAGATACGTTGCGTCTCCCGATATCAATACCGAAGATTTTTGCGCGGCGGTAGATTATCTTTCCTGTCGCGATGACGTAGACCCCGAAGAAATAGGAATCATAGGAATCTGCGGTTGGGGCGGTATGGCAATCAACGCGGCGGCTATTGATACGAGAATCAAGGCGACTGTAGCGTCCACTATGTACGATATGACTAGAGTCAATGCCAAAGGATATTTTGATTCGGCAGACAGCGAAGATGCGCGCTATGAGATGAAGAAAGCGCTCAATGCTCAACGTATCGTAGATTATAAGAATGGAAGCTACGAATTGGGCGGCGGCGTGGTAGATCCGCTTCCTGAAGACGCGCCGTTTTTTGTCAAAGACTATTACGATTATTACAAAACTGCGCGCGGTTATCACAAACGTTCGCTCAATTCCAACGGCGGTTGGAATAAGACTTCCGCGCTCTCATTTATCAATATGCCAATACTTGCGTACAGCAACGAGATACGCAGCGCAGTTCTCGTTATGCACGGCGAAAAGGCGCACTCGTGCTATTTCAGCAAAGACGCGTTTAAGAATTTGAAAGGCGACAATAAGGAATTGTTGATAATTCCCGCCGCGGTGCAT
>CAMWSW010000057.1 GCA_947176975.1 uncultured Clostridia bacterium
ACCTATATTCAATAAAATTGTTGTATTTTATGTATATAAGTATGTTGATAAAATTATTAAATTGTCCACATTATCCACAGAAAGATATTTTGATATATCTGTTATGTCAAATGGTTATTGATTTTTATCGCTTTTGTATCATATTGCGAATGTCTTTTACTTGGCTGTTTACCAAATTGTCGCTTTTTATGAGTTCTTCTATCTTATCGCGGGCGTATATGATAGTAGTGTGGTCTTTTCCGCCGAAATAACTTCCTATCGTAGCAAGAGGAACTCCCATCATGTCATATATAAGATATATTGCTATCTGTCTTGCCATAACGATTTGTTTGAGTTTTTTCTTGCCTATTATATCTTGCTTTTTGACATTGAAATAAGAGCAAGTGGCATCTACTATCGTATCCATCGACAATATGTGCGTCGTGACGTCTATATCGTCTTTTAAAGCTTCTTTGATTATATCTATATTATCTGCTTCTTTTCCTAATAATTGACAGTAAAATATTACCTTTTGAAGAGCACCTTCAAGTTCTCTTATATTGCTGTCGATTTTTTCTGCAATGAAATATACGACTTCTATCGGCAAATTGAAGTTCTTATAAAAAGCCTTCTTTTGAAGAATTGCAATTCTCGTCTCGAGGTCTGGAGTGGATATATCTACAGTCAGACCGCTTGCAAATCTAGATTGTAATCTCTCTTCAAGGAAAGTAAGTTCTTTTGGATGACGGTCGGAGGAGAGTACGATTTGCTTTTTGAATTGATACAAATCGTTGAAGGTGTGGAAGAGAGCTTCCTGCGTACCTGTTTTTCCTGCCAAGAATTGTACGTCGTCTATCATGAGAATATCTACGTTGCGATATTTTTCTCTAAACTTTCTGTTTTGTTCGTTATCTTTATTATTTTTTATGCTGTCAATATAGTCGTTGACGAACTGCTCAGTCGTGCAATAAATTATCTTTGCTTTTTTATTGGTCTTCAATATTTCATTGCCGATAGCGTTCATTATGTGAGTTTTGCCAAGACCGACTCCTCCGTAGATGAAAAGAGGATTGTGCATCGTGCCGGGCTGATTTGCAATTGCCTTTGCTGCGGCATATACGACTTGGTTGCTTTGACCAACGACGAATTTATCGAAAGTGAAGTCGGAATTAAATAAACTCTTGCTGTCGATATTTTCTTCAATCAAATCTTCTTTATTTTCTTGAATTTGATTCTCATATACGGATATTTCGTCTGGAGTGATGATAACAAAGTCGTTGATGTAAGAATAATTGAGTTTCTTAATCTCGCCGAGAATAAGATCGCGATAATTCTTATAAATAGCTTGTTTGGTAGATTTGAGTTTTGCAACGATAATAAGTTTGTTATAAGCTACGGTAAGAGGTTCTAGCGAACTAAACCACATATCGTAACTTATAGTCGATATATTATTGGATATTCCTATAGATAATTCGTTCCAAATCTTCTTGCAATCTTCCATACATACATTATAATATAAAAAGCAAAATATTTCAATGAATTTGAGGAATTAGTTGAGAAAATATATAAAATATCGTAAAATAAAGATATGTATATTGAGAGCGTAAAACTTAATAATTTTCGAAGTTATGAAAATAAAGAAGTGACTTTCAAAGAAGGTCTTAATATTATCGTCGGAAAAAATGCGACGGGTAAGACTAATCTTTTGGAGAGTATTTATTGCTCGGGAATTGGAAAATCTCCGCGAACGAATAAGTATAAGGAAATGATTAAGTGGGGCAAAGATATTGCCTATATTCAAGTGACTTTGAGAAAAAACAAGACGACTCATACCATTGAATTTTCAATAGATAATCAAGATAAGAAGAGAATATCCATCGACGGCATACCTCTTGTGAGATTGGGAGATATCATAGGTATGCTCAATATAGTTTTCTTTTCTCCCGACGAAATGAAACTTATAAAAGAAAGTCCGCAGGAGAGAAGAAGATTTGCAGACATAAGCTTATCTCAACAAAACAAAAAGTATTTTTATTGTCTATCTAAATATAATAACATTTTGTCGCAACGCAACAAACTTCTCAAAGAAAATCGCGACGTCAAAGCTCTTCCCGAAATGCTTTACGGTTGGGATATACAGCTTGCAGAACACGGCGCGTATATTATACAAAAGAGATATGAATTTGTAGACAAGATACAAGTCTTTGCAAAAAAGATGCATAGAGAATTGACGGACAATCTCGAAGAACTTGAGCTTGAATACGAAAGCAGAGTAGAATACGGCGAATATGACAAGATGAAAGAAGCATTCTTTGAAAGATTGAGGGGAGATTTTGAAAAAGATCTCAATCTTTTGTATACCTCTTTCGGCGCGCATAGAGACGATATAGGAATTAAAATCAACGATATAGACGTACGCAAATTCGGCTCTCAAGGTCAACAAAGAAGCGTTGCGCTTTCTTTGAAATTGGCGGAGATATATCTTTTTGAAAGCGAAGTTGGAGAAAAGCCGGTGTTGCTTCTTGACGACGTGTTGTCAGAACTCGATCCGTCAAGGCGCAGAAAGTTGATGGAATTATCAAGCGGATTGCAGACTCTTATCACTTGTACTGATTTCGATATGAACATTGAACATAATAGAATAGTAATAGAGAAAGATGTAAAGTAATATAGGCTTCCAGGTGAATTTGTATTTAGTAATAGCATATTTTTTAGCGATACTTTATTAAAAAGCGTAGTCGAAAGTTCTTTAATTTGATAGAGATTTCTCCACTACGGTCGAAATAACATATAGAATAGAAGGAAAACAAATAAATGAATCATTTAGGAACTCAAACTATAGAAACCAAAAGATTGATATTGAGAAAATATAAAGACGGTGAAGAAAAGTATGTCTATAAGAATTGGGCGTCGGATGACGAAGTGACGAAATATCTTACGTGGCAAACGCACAAAGACGTAAGCGTATCCAAAGAATGGATTGACTTTTTGAAGTCAAATTACGATAGAAAGGATTTCTACGAGTGGACTATAGTATTGAAAGAGATTGACGAACCAATCGGCAGTATCAGCGTAGTAGAGTTGAAAGAAAATATAAACGCAGTGCATATAGGATATTGTATTGGCAGGAAGTGGTGGCATCAAGGTATCACTTCGGAGGCTTTGAGTGCGCTTATTGACTTTTTCTTTGACAAAGTGGGAGTGGATAGAATAGAGAGTAGGCATGACCCGCGCAACGTCAATTCCGGCAAAGTTATGCAAAAGTGCGGTATGAAGTACGAAGGTACTATGAGAAAAGCCGACGTAAATAATCAAGGCATTTGCGATTGCGCTTACTATGCCATTTTGAAGAGCGATAAAGGATAATAATAAACATTATAACTCTTTATTTTTTGAAGATAAATAAATATTCGTGTGCGAGTAGCAAAAAATTAAATTTTACACTATTTGTTTTCCAATAACCGGTTGCTTTGCAGTTGTGTTGTTCTTTTATAATAATTTCTTTCGTTTTAAAACCTGCTAATTCAAAAATTCGCATTGTTTCAAATGCAAGAGGTTGTACCATGCCTTTTTTGCGACTGTCTCCCATGAGTATGGCGCAAAATTTATCTTTTTTCAAAACACGGTAGCACTCCTCGGCGACTTTTCCTATTTCAAATAAAAAATCTTTAATTTTTAATAGTGATAAATCGCCGTCGATATTTTCACTATAATGAATTATATCGGCATATGGTGGGTGAGTACATATTAAATCAATAGAATTATCTGCTATTTCCAACTTGCGCGCATCGCCATTGATGAGTGTAGTAGTTGCCTGCGTATCAAAATCAAAAGAGCACTTTGTTTTTGTTATTTCGATTGCCGACGGGTTTATGTCAACTCCAATAAAATTGCGATGGGTCAATTTAGCTTCAACTGCGGTTGTGCCACCACCTACAAATTGATCTAAGATTGTATCTCCCTCTTGTGAGTAACGGAGTATAATATTGCGTGGAATATATGGTGACCAATTACCGCGATACTTAGCGTCGTGTGTTGCCCATTTTCCACGTGTAGGGAAAGCCCATACCGTATTTGTTTCAAGTTCGAAATTTTCTGGTTGTAACTGAATTTTTCTCATGAAATTATACTTCAAAATCATCTTTTGTTTTTCCGAATGCATTGAGTATTGCATTCATCGAAAGCCACCTGCCTTGTTTTGTGGGATAGTTGCAATCTTCTTGTCCCCAAATCCATTTATAAACCTTAAAAATTGTTTCAATAGGTAAACCAACAAGATTAGTTAATCCCAAAGCCTTGATTACTTTATTAGGTTCTTGACCACAACAAGTAAGATACAACCCGTGAACAATTTCTAATGCTTTATCACAATCACGGTCTTTTTTTCGCATAATATCATCAAATAATTCAGCGTGACTGATAAGCCATAAAGTATTATCACTTAAATGATATATAAAAACCATAAAATCATCACGGCAAAGTCGTCCGAAACTACGTTTTCCTCCTGGTTTATTTATTACTACTTTATCACCGTTTGATAGAGTTTCTACCTCATAAAGTAAATAAGGAATATCAAGTAATTGTTTTCTAAAATTTTCTTGTTCGCTGTTTGGTACATTTAAAACCACTAAATGCGCATCATATCTAAATGGTTTGTTTGCCATATTATCTAATTCCACCTATAATTTTTGTTATTATACCATTTTCTAAATCGGAAATGCAATACATATTTTCTAAAACGTCGAAGGTTTCTTCCAAGTTGTGTCGCGCTGATTTCCATCCTAAACCATCTGTAAACCATACAAACGCAAAACCATCAATATCTTTTGCTTCTAACGCTATTGTTTTGTAACTACGCGCAGTTTCATTCAATTTTGATCCGCCGCTAGTATAGAAATTTGTTTCAATGCCGTAAATAGTTTTATCTTTTTTAACAACGAAATCGAAACGTTTTTCGGTTTTTCCTAGATTTGAAATTCCTGATAAATCTATATTCCATTTCTTTTCAATGGCTGACAATTTCATTTCTTTGAAATAAGTCTTGCCTTTGTTAAGTCCCGCCTTGATAAGATAATCTTCCACTAGATTTTCCATTAAATGACCGCCGCGATTTTTGCGACCATTGCTGTCAAGTCCAACTTCTACGCCTGTAACATAATCGACAAGGTTATTGATAACGTGATTAGCGATTAAATCAAATAAACCGCTCTTTTGCATAAACATTATATATTCTTTTGTCGTGCAATTCGGTTTATAGAAATTAAATAGATACTCACCGTCGCCGTCAATAGCATAAATTTCACGACCGCGAACAGCAAGTAAAATAGGTATACATTTTAATATTTGAGGATAATCGGCAACAAGTTTTTCAAAATCATTTTCGATATTATTTGATCCAATAAGGGAATTAAGTATATTTAACTCTATTTTGATACTATCAATATTTTTGTAAACTTTTTCAAAATCAACATAATAGCAATAGTCGCAAATACTTGATTTGAAAGTTTTGAGCCATTCGTTAAAGTCTCTTTTCATAAGTTGCTCCTTTTAATTACAAATAAGTAGTTCGTTTATTTTACCACGGTTTTCGGCTTTGCTGTTTATCATACGAGTTGCCGATACGCGCTTAATTTTATATTCCTTGTAAAGCTCATCAAAGAAAGAGTCATTCGGGTTGACGTTTTTTGGATCAGAATTACTTAAAACAATTTTTGCGCCGCTATCATTTATTTCATCAATGAATTTTGCAAGTCTAATTTGCTGATTGTCATCAAATATATCGGCATTATACGACGTAAAATCCGACGTTTTTGAAAGCGGACGATAAGGCGGATCAAGATACACAAACGTATTTTTATCTATAAACTGTTTGGAATTTGAATAATCGCTGCATACAATAGTTACATTTTGTAAAGCAGTATGAATATTTCGCAAATTTTCACTATCGCAAATAGCGGGATTTTTATATGCTCCCATAGGTACGTTAAAGTGTCCTTTGCGATTTACTCGATAAAGACCATTAAAGCAGGTTTTATTTAAGAATATAAAATATGACGCTTTATTTACTGCCGTTGTAATATTTAAATTCGTAGTATTAAATTTATCACGAATAGAGTAGTAATAAAATTTTCTATCATTTTCATCCATAGATAAAAACAACATTTGCATTTCTTGCAATTTCTCGATAAGAATCTCTACGTCGTTTTTGATAACTTGATAAGCATTTATAAGTTCAGCATTAATATCACTGATAAATAACTCTTCAAAG
>CAMWSW010000058.1 GCA_947176975.1 uncultured Clostridia bacterium
CGTCTTCCATCTTGAAGAGGGCTACTACGGTGTCTTTCTTTATCGTCAACTTCATGAGCGGATTGACGGTAGATTGACCAAAGACTGTGAAATACGTCGACTTCTTCTCTTTGCTATTCGGTTTGGATAACGCGTACTGTCTCAATCCGTCAAAGTACTTTTGTTGTTGTTTGGAAAGCTGCGTATATGCTTCGTCAAGAGTGAGTCGTGGAGCAACTTCCTTCTTTGGCTTGCTAGGCGTAGGTACTGCCACAGGCACTTCTACCTTGACTTCCTTTACTACTTCTTTCTCGACTATCTTCTCTACTTCTACAGGTACTTCGACCTTTACTTCTTTCTCGACGATTTTCTCAACTTCGACGGGAACTTCCACTACTTTTTCCACTATCTTTTCGACGGGAACTTCCACTTTCACTTCCTTCTCGACTATCTTCTCTACGACTTGCGGTTCGCTCTTTTGATTGCTAGATAGTTCCAAAATCTTTTGCATAATCTTATCTTGATTATCAAGTATTCTCCTAATAGTCTCGTCGTTGGCAGAGCTTGCGGCAACTTCTCTTTCGACAATTCTCTCTGTAGGTTGCTCGGCTATTTTCTTCATAAGCTTTTGTATAGAGTCTTCGTTCTTAGCCGTCTTCTCAAGGAGCCTTTCCACGAGTCCGTCATTTGCCGAAGCTTGTTGCGGAAGCATTTGCTGCATACCGGGAAGCATTGCCGTCATAGTCTCAGACACTATCCCGCGTATCTCGTCTGCGCCGAGACTTGGTTGTCCCGCAAACACGAATCCGCCTTGCGACTGTCCGCCTGCGCCGGCATTACCGCCCATCATACCCATGAGCATCATACGCATACTTTCGTCGCGCTGTCTTGCCTCTTCTGCTCTCTTATTCTCCGCAAAGTCGGCTTTGTTACGCTCGTATTCGTCTTTTGCTTCCTCAAGCTCGTCTTGCGCCTTGCCCTGCAAGTACTTTTGTATCATCATATACGCAAAGCTCAACACCGCCAAGCCCATAAGCGTGCAAGCAATTGCAGTCCATGCGCTCATTGCCAAACCGAATAAGCCAGTCGCGCCTGCGTAATAGTTGGCGTATTTCTCCGTAGCCTTCTTGGCCTTCTTGCGCTCATTGGCATAGCCTACGCCTTTGCTTATGAATATAATTATCAATATTATACTTACGACGCTTGCAATGACTTGCCACCACTGCTTGAGCAATTCGCTCACGTTGTCAAAGGTCATTGTTCCGCCTTGATTTCCACTTCCTATACCTACGTTGTTGCCGTCGCCGTTGCCGGTATTGTCGTGCACCGTAAAATCTTGCGGTTGAGTTTCCGTCAAGCTCGGCAAATCGCTACCGTCTGTTGCAACGAATTTATAATTGTCCACGTGACTTCCTTGAATTATCGCTTTGACCTTATATTGCTTGCCCACTTCCAACTCAGCGCCATCTGCAAGTTGATTTCCCTCATCGTCGTAATAGATATATCCTATCACGTCCTTAAGTGTATCGTCCAAATTAGCTATGACGGGTATTTGACCGCTCGTATCCCACTCGGCTTTCACGCTTGCTTTGCCTATGGTATACGTCAATTGCATATTGCTCAATGCGTATCCGTCCTCTTCGTCTTGTTCGCTCAAACTCAAGACTATTATATAATTTCCCGCATCCGTCGGCGCGCTCGTCAACTTATTGGCGTCGCTTACGCTGTCTTTGTAATACTCCACGTTTATCTTGGAAATATCTATCGCTCCCGACGTAACTTTCAACTCACTGCCGTGAGAGCTGCCGTCATAAATAAACCCTTCTTTATCCAACTCAACGGTAATCATATCGAAGTCACTTCCCACTCTAAACGACTTTCTTAAGGTAGCTTGGCTTATCGAGAAGTTTTTAGATGCGTTTTCCGTCAGTACGGCTTCGACCCAATATCTCACTGCGCTGCTGCCAACTTGAATACTGCCAAGTGATATCTCGTCGCCCACGTTCGCTCCGTTGCTCGTATAATACTTATATTTAGCGGCATTGACGTACTGCTCGTTGGCTCCCTTGACTTGCGGCACTCTGAAATTCAAGCCTTGCAACTGTCTATTCTCCCACTCGAGCGTGAGTTCAGCTTTTTTTATACTCCAATTTTTCGTCCAATCAAAACTGCCGTCATACGTCTGCGTGTCTTCAAACAAAGGCGTAACGTAGTTGTTTGTATCGGCATTTTCAAACCCCAACACGCTTGCCTGATAATCGCCCGCTTCTCTTTTTTTGTTGCCGTCATATTCGTTGTCAAGGACGGTAAGTCCGCTTGGCAAATTGGTGAGCGTAATCGTTTGCATATTGCCGGTATACGTCAACGCGCCGTCGGTGTAGTTCCACTTGACGTTATCCAAATTATACTTGGCTTTATTTATTTCATACTTGAGTGTAAAACTCGAACTATACGGAGATATCGTATTGTCATAATTGCATATCCAAACTTTGACTTCGCACGATGCTTTAGCATTAGTCTGCCTAATATCGCCTTCAAATCCAGTACCGTTGCCTTTGCTCAAGTCTATCTTGACTCCCAAATCTCTCAAGTTGCTATCGTCGACGCTAAAGGCAAATTCTTTGCCACTGTAAACAAAACTCCATTTGTTGTTTGCAAATACGCCTACGGTATCAATAGGTTGATGATTTACTTGCCATTGTATAGAGTTTGCATTTACGCTTATACCTTTGCCTACTACCGAAAAAGGTTTTGACTTGCTTGTTCCGTCGATAAAATAATTGCCGTTGTCGTTGCCCGTCAAACTGCTCAACTCTACGACAAAGGTATAATTGCCAATAGTCAAGTCGTTGGGTATAGTTACCTCTATACCACCCGTTATCGTTTGCTTATTTGCGTTGATATCGTCATACTTGGCGTTATCTCCGTCTATGAGATAATACACGTAATAATCTAAGTTGTCCCCGCTTACTCTGTCGTCGGTGATTGTCATAGTGTGACTTTCTCCCACGTTCCAACTGTAATCGGTATCGTCACACACGATAGTCGGAGACAATTCTTTCGGATTGACTTTTATCGGTATGTCATACGGCGCAATGTCATTGGGCGTGGACGTATCCCAACACGTATTCGCGCCACTGTCTGCCAAAGATATCGTAACGACGTAACTGCCTACATCTTTCAAAGTAATAGTGCTGTTGTTTACGTTGGCTTTTGTCTTTCCGCTCGGCTCCGTGACGCTGATTGTTACGTTGCTTGAGTAGTCTGCCAATGTAAACGTAACATTCATCTGTCCCGTATACGGTTTTTCTTTAACGCTTATCTTTGGTTGTTTAATCTTGGTCTTTGAGATAGTAAAATCTATACTTATTACAGTCGCAGTATCCAACACATAATTACAGTTGTTGGTAATTTTGGCAGTTGCAGTATAATCGCCCGCCAATCCCGTCGGATACTCGTTGTAAGTAGTTAAAGTCTTTTTATTTTTATATGTAAAGGCAAACTCGGGCGCTCGTCCGTTGGCTTTGGTGTCGTTCGAATGTACCGCTCCCTTTTTGGCAACGGCTTTAGGTATATTGTTGTCCAGCGACAAATCTACTCCAATCTTCTTTTTTTCTATTGTGAGAACGCAACTTCTTGTCAAATCGCTCTCTATTCCCGACGACCACCTCGTATTAGCGAGAGTAAAGTCTACGTTATACTTGCCTGCGTCTTTGGGCAAACCGTCCGAACTGAGCGTTGCGCCGTTAAGCGCGGTAAACGTAACGCCGTCTTTACCTACGCTCGTATCCAAGTTATCCCACAATCTTGCGACGTTCCAACTCGAAGTCTGCGTATATACTTCGTCCGCCGCCGACTGCATATCGCGAGATTCTCCGTCGTATGTTATCGTAAAATCCGACGGCTCGGGTACGGAAGTTGCGTAAGTCAAATTCAAATGGAGCGCAGGACGTATACCGCCTAAGTCCGTAGTAACCCATGAAATGATACTACCGGTTTGGCTCAACCTATAAGCGTAACCGTTGTGAGAGTGTCCTCCCGTCCTAAACCACGCGGACGAAGCCACGCTATGGGACGCTTGCGTAGCAGTCAAACCCCATATTGTCGGCGATATGTCAGAGCCGACGCCGCCGACCTCTCCCAAACTCGGAAGCCATATATAGTCGTTTCCCCACTCGTTATACGTATACGCGACGCCGTTGACGGTTACGGTATCCGTAGGCGCGTAATAAACGTATCCGTTGTTTATCGTCACTTCCAACGCGTCGTTGGGCGACGTCCAATATGCTGTAGACCGACCTGCCAGTTGTTGATTTTTTTGATACTCTATGTACTTGGGTTGAACCAAATATTTTGATGCGAAATTTCCGCTTACCAAGTTGGCAAATGCAGAATGAGAAAGCAACCTCGACCTAATAATCGAAGAGCTGTACATATCGTTGCCCTTATTATTTGAATCGCTGGAAAAATATTGATACGTCGACGAATCTACGTCGTCAGCCAAATACAGCGTAGCCACTATCTGCCCCGTCTCTTTCCCTACGTCCGCCAACGTCAAAGAAGTGAGCATCCACTCCTTGCCGTCAAGTTGCACCACCACGCCTTCGGGCTTAGAACTTATGACGTTAGACGGCACGACGTAACCACCCGACCTTGCGTATTCGCCCGCATCGTGATCTACAATATATTGCTTTACGTCGTCATAAATATAGGTACCGAAAAGTTTGTATACAAGACTTTTGGCAACGTTCATATTTAATTTGTTGCCATCCATCAAATCTCCGCTCACCTTATCTGCGTTTGCTGTCGAAGTAAGCGCGTCCGCGCTCATTGGCTTATCGTATGCTATACCCACGGCAATTCCTACGCATAGGCAAACTATGAGCAACAAGCAAAGCGTTACGGCTATTTTTTTATTCAATAAAGTTCTTTGCATAATCAATCCTCTCTATTCCAAAAAAGGTATACTTTTCCTGACCTAAACATATTGCAATTTTTTTAATCGTAAAGTATAATGTATTTGAAAAATTATGCTCTTTCGGGAGTAGTCAGTAAAAGTATACTTTTTTTGGAATTGTAAAAAACTTTTAATTTTTTAGAAAATTATTGTATAAAAACGCAACGCCGATATACAGCGTTGCGTTAGTTAGTGTTATTACCAAATGGTTTTGCCCCGATTACTTCTTATTCTTCATTGCGCGTTGCTCTTTCAAAAGGTCTTGATAGCGTTCTATCTGATCTTCGCGAAGATCAATCATATTCTTCGCCGCTTTGCAAGCTTGCGCGTCGGATATGATTACTTCCGTCTCTTTGACTTTTATCTTCGTACCGTCGCCCGTAGCGTCTCTTCTGATGTCTTTCATGTACTCGTCTTCCATCTTGAAGAGCGCAACTACAGTATCTTTCTTTATCGTCAATTTCATCAACGGATTGACGGTGGACTGTCCGAATACGGTGAAGTATGTCGACTTTTTCTCTTTGCTGTTTGGCTTTGACAAAGCGTACTGTCTCAATCCGTCAAAGTACTTTTGTTGTTGCTTGGAGAGCAAAGTGTACGCTTCGTCAAGAGTGAGTCTTGGAGCAACTTCCTTCTTTGGCTTGCTAGGCGTAGGTACTGCCACTGGCACTTCTACTTTGACTTCTTTGACTACTTCTTTCTCAACGATCTTCTCTACTTCGACAGGTACTTCGACCTTTACTTCTTTCTCGACTATCTTTTCCACTTCGACTGGAACTTCCTTGACGACTTCCTTTTCGACGATCTTCTCCACTTCTACAGGTACCTCAACGACTTTTTCCACTATCTTTTCGACGGGAACTTCTTTTTCAATTACCTTCTCCACTACTTGCGGTTGGGTATTTTGATTAGCGGACAGCTCTGCAAGCTGTTGCATAATCGCCTTTTGCCCTTCAATAAGACTCTTGATTGTTTCGTCGTTTGCGTTGGCTACAGCTACTTCGCGCGCAATCACTGTTTCGACAGGTTGTTCGCCGATCCTCTTCATCAATAGCTCTTGATTTTTCACAAGCTTTTTGATTACTTCGTCGCTCACATTGCTTGCCGCAACTTCTCTTTCAATAACTTTCTCGGTGGGTTGCTCGGCAATCTTCTTCATAAGCTTTTGTATCGTGTCTTCATTCTTTGCCG
>CAMWSW010000059.1 GCA_947176975.1 uncultured Clostridia bacterium
TTATCAATGAGGTGATATATGGTAAAAGCATTGTTTGGTATGTTGATTGTATTTCTCGTCGTGATTATAGTGCTGACTTGTGTGTGCTATTGGCTCTATAATTACGCCACGTTGGAGAAGCTGGGATACGCCGACGTTGAGATTGGCGAAATTGAGTTGCCAGACGGAGAAATGCAGACTGTTACGGCAAGAGATATAGGCATTGAGAATATGACATTAAAAGAATTGTTGAATTGGTTTAAGAATAAAATAAATAAGTGAGGTAACAATGTCTAAGTTTACAGAAATACTGGGGAAGATTAAGAATACAAGTGATTTTGAAGAAAGCGGACAAGTATTATTATATCTTGGCAACGTGATTAAAGATACTAAAAAGTTATCCGTTGAGGAACTCAACGAAATTATGAGTTTTGCCGTAGAGGAAATGAAGCGGCTTTTGACGGTTATACCTAATGAAAAATCTTATAAGAAAAAAGACGAGATTTTCTTTTATGAGGACAAGCTCTTAATGGTGTATACCTTGGCAGGCGGGAAAAACAAAGATACGTTTGGGAAAGAAGAGGATATTGATATAATTCGTCAACTAGTTGAGCTTGTAGGCAAAGAAACTGCGATTGAAGATGCCGTGGATAATATCTTCAAACTCAACTTAATTAGCAAAGCCGACATTGAAAAAGTTCTTGATATAGTCAAACCAATTGAGGACGAGTATAGACGCGGTAAATTCTTTCAAGGACTTATTGAATACAAAAAAGAAATTAAAAAACTTTCTGCAGATGCAAAAATTACGCTTGCAGATTACATAGTCAAAGAAACAGAGCGTCTTTTGAATATTGCGCAGTCAGATAACGATGCAACCAACAGTCTTGAGTATGTTGCCGACGTATGCAAATATTTTATCAATGACAGACTTTTGGAACTCTTGGAACAAATGATGAAGTTGAAGTCAAATAACATTCGTTATTATGCGCTTGAAACTTTGCTTGACAACAAATGCGACGTATCGGAAAACGCGATAAGAGAACTTGCTGAAGATATCGAATATGCTGATTTAACTCACGGTTTGCTTTCAAAGTATGGGAAAGCAAAACTTTTCCCGACAGAATTTGCGAGCGCGGAATATCTTGCGAAAAGCAATATGGTGCATTGGCTTATGTATCCGACAGAGCTTGGAAAGAAACCGGACGAAATTCAACTTTTGGGCGATACGGTAATAAGGAAAGATACGTATTATATTTTTAAGTACAAATCTGATAGCGATAATTTGTCAGATGACCTTCGCAATGAATGGCTAATAGGTTGGGCTAATTCTAATGGAAACACTTTCAGTAATTTTGATTTACTTTCCGATTTTGAAGGAAAAGATTTAAAAAAGACACTTAAGAAAATTACTAAAAAACTTAAGAGGATAGAATAGTAATAGGAAATAGATTTTAATAACAATGGCGTATCAATCAGATGCGCCGTTGTTAATTCTATTTGCTTAACAATTCTTTAATTGCTTGAGAAGTTCAAGAAGATAGGGTATTGTCTTTTCAAATTTCAGACCGTACCAGTGCGATTTATCTTGGCTGGTTACTTCGACAGTTTTTTGAGTATATTTGACTGCGATATCAAGACTTTGGGATATGTTGAGACCGTTTGCAAGTGCGCCTACGAAAGATGATGCAAAGACGTCGCCGCTACCCAAGAAATCGCCTTTGACTTCTTGCGTTTCGATGAATTTCACTTCGTTGTCGTCGCAGTATGCAAGGCGCATACCGTCCTTCATTCTTATTCCCGTAACGACGAATCTTTTTATTCCCGTTTGTGTAAGTTTTTTGCAGATATTCAAGATACTTTCTTTTGTTTGAATGCGCGAGTATTCTACTTCCGAGAGCAGGCAAGCTTCGGTTAAGTTGGGCAGGGCAATATAGCTCTTTTGACACAGCGTGGCAATACTTTGCGCAAAGTCGGTCGTAATACCGTCGTAGAATTGACCGTCTTCCGCCATGGCGGGATCGACGATAAGTTTGGCGTTGGGGTAGAGTTTGCATACCTCTTCCACGGCTTTTACGACTGCGCTTGAACCCAAGTAGCCCAAATATATATAGTCGAAATTCAGTCCAAGTTTCTTATATTGTTCCACGGCGGGTATTACGTTGTCTTTGAGGTCGACGAAAGTGTATCCCTCAAATCCGCTGGTGTGAGTGGACAGCAGAGCAACGGGCAGAGATATTGTCTCAATACCCATTGCGGAAATTATAGGCAGAGCCACGCTCAACGAGCATTGTCCAAATGACGAGTAATCTTGAATTGTCAATACCTTTATATCTTTCATAATATCTCCTAGTTGCTATTGTCGGATTCTTTCTTGTCTTGCTCTTCGACGACTTGATTATCGCGGCGGTAAATCTTTTCGAATATGCTTTTGAGCCTAAAGGCGTATAGCATCACTGTTGCCACGACTGCGGAAATTACTCCTTGCAAGATATTGAATGGGAAGTTGAGAATACCGCCCGCCCAACTGTCTTCGGAGAGTAAGATGCCTTCGGCAATGAAATATCCAAGCGCCATTGTCATAGCTCCGACTATATTGCCAAGGCAATACAGTATTGATTGCACAAGCTGTATTTTGACAAGTTTTTTGATTATAGCAAACAAAATTCCCGCAATTACGCCTTCCAAAGCCTTTATCACAAGAGTGAAGGGAGCATACATAGTATATCCCAAAATCACGTCGCCGAGCTTTGCGCCCAACGCGCCGGTGACAAGCGTGGGAATAGGACCAAGCAGACAAGCCGACATAAAAATCGGTATATCTCCGAAATTATAATATCCTGCTCCCGTGGGATAGGGTACGCTAACGATAGTGAGGACGGTTGTCATTGCCGTCATCAACGCAGTGAATACGATAAGCCGTATTCTCTTTGATCTTTTATCGGTTGTAGCGTTTGGCATAAATTGCTCCGATTGGGCAAAATAAAGCGTCAAAATAAATGCAACAATATTGCAATTAAATCTAATCTTTCCCATTCTGACTTTACAGGCGGTTACGGAATCTCACCGTATCGGCTGTTGGGGCTGTTGGACTCGTTCGCTCAAAGGCGACATTACCACCGGTCAGCATTTCGCTTGCCCAAAGATTGTTTTTCTTAATAATAACACCAAGCCAGAGCGTTGTCAAGTGGCTTGTCGAAAGTTTTTAATTATCCAAAACTTTAAATTTCTTTGCTCTCCAATTCCTTTATTGCGGTAAAAGTCTTGAATGCCAAGAATTTTGCGCCTTTGGAATTGAAATGCAACATATCGTCGGAATACAGAGAAGTCTTGCCTTGAGTAATATTGTATAAGTCGATATATGGTATTTTATATTCGCTCAAGACTGACCTTTGGATTTGCACGATTTTTGTGAGGTTTTCGTGCGAAAAATCATATTCCGCCTTATTTGTATCTACGAAAGCCATAGGGCTTGTCATTGCGATTATTTGAGGTTTGCTTTTGATATTGATCAAATTGTTGAGGATTGTTTTATATGCGTTGACAAAATCCACCTCGGTCGTGAAATTCTTTTGTCTGGCGTCGTTGGTGCCTAGTAGCATAATTACGTAATTGGGAGAATATTGTTCAAGCAAATCCAAAACGGGAAGGTTGAGATAGCATTTTGCGCTGTGACGGTTGAGCGCATAGCCCGCAAATCCTAAATTGAGCACGTCAAAATCTTTGCCAAGCAATTTGGCAAGTCGAGCAGGGTAGCTTTCGACTTTTCTATTGAGGAGCGTCGTACCGTAGGTCAGGCTGTCACCCACGCATGCAACTTTAATCCCCCCAAAATTTACATTAACGTAAGGTATCCTCATAAATTTTCTCCATAGATTTAAATAAATAATTCTATAAAAATATTATAGCATAACAACATTATCTAGCCAACTATTTTTTTTATTTTTCAAAAAATTGCCGAAATGTGTCGATAAATTCATTTATTCTATAATAGAAAATTATATTTTTATATCAATTTTAAGAGCAAGTTTTATTCCCTTGACATTCTTTTGATAATGTACAATAATATTTACAGGTTGTTTCTAAAGGTAATTGCATCCATAGTCTAATGGATAAAACATCACCCTCCGACGGTGAAGTTATGCGTTCGAGTCGCATTGGGTGCGCCATCCAACCCGTATTTAAAATTGCCCTTGACAAATGACGATTAATCACCGTATACTATTTATAAGGAATAGATAAGTCTTTAAATATAATATGAATATTATTTAAGGAGGGCGTTATGGAAAAGAAGCTAAACAAGAAAACTACCGCGATAATTTCTTTGGCAATAGTCATAGCTTTAATTACGGTCATAATTGCAGGAGTTGTCATATATGGCGGCGTACATGGCAAATTAAAATTCAATTATGAACTTGGCGCGGTGGCAGTCGAGAAAGTCGAAAACGCTCAATACACTCCCGATATTGATAAATATTATGAGGTAAACGCGTCTCAACTCAACTCTGTAATGAGCGCGTCTACGCAATCTTCCAATGAAGAATTTACAGCTCTTATTGACGAATACGCGACTGTGTATAATTACGCAGGCGCAGGAAAATATCTTGGCTATGACATATACGAAATCAAGGACGAAGTAAAATTCGTCGTCGAGCACGTTCCCGCATTTAATCAATGGTTTAGAATGCCGACTATGAGGGAAGAGCAAGGTTTTGCTTCGATACCTTATTATGAAGGGTGGGCGTATTATTTGGAAATGAACGAAGAGACGTCGGTATTGTCTATCACTCGCGTTTGCTGGGCGACAAGAAGCGATTATTTGGATTTTGAAAACAAAAAGACTGTCGAAGATCATGCGGACGGTTCGAGCTTTATTCAATTCGAAGTAATGAAAATAAATTATTTAGAGACGGAGAAAGATGAAATCGTCGAGTGCTTTATCTATTCCGTGGGAGTAGATCACGTCGGCAGTAATAATTTTTTAGAACTTTTTAATTCTTCGTCCGGATACTACAACGATAACGTAGATGATTATTATCCTTTTGAGTTTCAATATTTGCGCAACGTCAAAGATAAGTCGATGGTGAAATATCATATCACGGTAGCCAACAGATACCGCGACGACGAATCTTTTGACGAAGGCGGAATGGACATAAGAGGTTTGAATCCTTACGGAGTGAGAAGAGAATTCACAATCGTCAATTACGACGGATATACTGACATTGACGTCACTAAGATCGACCAAAAATTTGCGACTTTAGATAAACCGCAAAATAACGGAGAAGTAGACTTTGACGTATATAGCAACAATATCAAAATCTTGCTTTCCACAATAGGTTACAAAGAAAGTATTTACGGGATGTCACCAGAGCAATTGTTGGATGAGATATCCAAACATATTATTGATAATTTTGAAATCAAAAACAATTGGCCGACGATATATAAGGGACAAGACACCGCCATTGAAGTAGAGGAGTTGCGTGGACCTTTCTACGGAAAAGAAATGTGGGTGGAAGATCTTAACGTTTACGTATCTTGTCGCGGACATTATCAAGATGAGATTGAGTTTGACGCGCACGCTGATATACACGATATGTCAAAAATGGATTTCTCCAAGGAATATTCGCTTAGCATGGCGTTGAAATCAAGAGAAACGGGCAAAATCTTCATATTGGCAACCGACTATCAACAACTTGAGAAAGTTCATTACAACGGAAGTAATAGGTCGTATTATAGATTAAAAGTAAGCAGTATTGAATTAAAATCGTCGGAAGTCGTAGTAGACGAGGACGGAACTTATGACGTAGTATGCGTGCTGACGATCAAAGAAGACGGGCAAGACGTCATATTGTGCGACACTCAAGAGATTGGATATTTGAGACAGTATCGTGGCTTGACTATTCCCGACAGCGTCGACAGCAAAGGCGTGACGCATAAATATACCGTAAGCGGTGTCGGAGGAAAACTTACGATAAAAGTCACAAGCGCAAGATAAAAATCTTTATCAATATTGTTGCATTATCAAAAAAATTGATATATAATCTTATCGTCAAGCAATTGACGGTATATCTGGGTGTGGCGCAGTTTGGTAG
>CAMWSW010000060.1 GCA_947176975.1 uncultured Clostridia bacterium
ATTGCGATACTTTTCGTCGTAATCAAGTCCGTATCCTACGACAAACTCGTCGGGGATAGAATATCCCACGTAGTCTGCCTCAAAGTCAGTCGTCCTGCGACTGGGCTTATCCAAAAACGAACACACCTTGATACTCTTTGCTCCTCGATGTTCAAGCAACGCCGTAAGCGCCTTCATCGTATTACCGCTATCGATGATATCCTCAATAAGCAATACGTCTTCTCCGTCAATATCCTTGGATAAATCTTTCTTTATCTTGACGTTGCCGCTCGACACTGTGCCCGAACCGTAACTAGACACCGCCATTGTGTCAAATCTCATCGGCAGATTTATCTTGCGCACCAAGTCGCCGTAAAAGATGATCGAGCCTTTGAGTATAGCCACTACGACGGGGCATTTGCCCGTATAATCTTTCTCGATCTGTTTTCCTAGTTCCGCCACTCTCGCGGCGATTTTTTCTTCGTCTATCAATATACGGCTTATTCTTTCCATATTTCCATCCTTCGCCTTTTATTTAGATACTGCTCTTTGGTATCATTGCCATATACGCAATATTCTTCGTATCTTCGTCTACCTTAACTATATCCGCTATCTCGTACTGCGGAAGCGCGTACACGACGTTTTGTTTTGCAAGCACGACGATGCTGTCTCTGCTTCGCTTTGGCACTTTAATATCCGTGAGATAATCTCCAAGGCTTTTGGTAGCGCCTTTATATCTCTTGAAAGTATCTCCGTCCTTTCTGTTGCGCACGTCGCACCCGCTTAGTTTGTCAAGGTCGCAACGCAATTTGCCGATTTGCTCTTTAGACAATCGCAAAATCTCTTCGCCCAAGTCGTAATCGCCGTAACCTTCTATGCGTCCGCTATAAGTTATCTCCTTCACTTTTGCCAAGACGACGTATTCACCCTCTCTGTGCGCCGTCAGCGAAAAAGGAAGACTTGCGCTTGCGCCCGTAGGCTTGTCCTTTAATGCCAGTATTGCGTCGATATGCTTTTGCGTCAAATCCACTCTCGTGGTGATTGCGTCTACGGCGTTGATGACCGTATTCGCCGCAATTACGCGTTCGCCTTTCAATACGTCAAGATGGATATATACTTCGCCTTGCTTGAGGGTGAAACTAACGCTTTGTCCGTCCAAGTACTCGCATACTTCGTTTGCTCTTTCGGCAAGTCTCAAAATATTGTTGTCGACTCCGCCGTACGCCTGCCTTATGAGAGGTAATATCTGCAATCGCAATTTGTTGCGCGTGTAATCTCCGCTGTCGTTGGAAGAGTCGTCGACGTAGGGGATCCCATTTGCAATAATATACTCCTCGACTTGCTCTCTCGACACTTTGAGCATAGGTCTGATCAACACCCCGTCGTCAAGGCTCATACCCCTCAAACCCTTGAGTCCGCTGCCTCTGAATATATGCATAAGTATGCTTTCGACTTGGTCTTGAGCGTGGTGCGCCGTAACCACCCTTTGCGCCTCTTTATTTTCAACTATGCTTGCAAATATCTGTCGGCGTCTTATTCTTGCGCCCTGCTCAATCGTATATCCGCCAGCCTTGCAAAACGACGGTATATCTTCTTCGTACGCCTTGCATTTTACTCCGAAAGACTTGCAGTATTCCAAAACGAAGTCTCTGTCTCTTCTTCCCTCGTCTCCGCGCAAATTGTGATGCACGGTCACGACGAAAAATTTATCTTTGGAAAAGTTGTGACAAAACCAATACAACAATGCCATAGAATCTCTGCCGCCGCTGATTGCCAACGCCAACTTATCAAAAGATCCCAAATACTCTGTCGCATACCTATCCAGCATAGCTTTATTATAATATAAAATATAAAATAAAGCAATGTATTTGCCTTTTTTGTTGCAAATTAAATTAGGCTTTCCAACAGGAAAGCCCATAATTCATAATTATTGAAGTAGACTCTTCTACGACAAAAGCATACGGTCGTTGGCGAATTCGCCGTCGCTGTTTTGTTCAAACTTGAGAAGCAAGTCCTTTACCGTAAGATTTTTCTTTTCCTCTCCGCTGACGTCGTAGATAATATGACCGTTCATCATCATTATAAGTCTGTTGCCATGCGATATGGCATCTTTCATATTGTGAGTAATCATTACGGTGGTAATCTTGTCTTTGCCTGTAATCTCTTCGGTAAGATTCAAAACCTTGCTTGCCGTCTTTGGGTCAAGCGCCGCAGTGTGCTCGTCAAGAAGCAATACTTTCGGCTTGATGAGCGAAGCCATAAGCAACGTCAAAGCCTGTCTCTGACCGCCCGAAAGCAAGCCTACCTTTGTCGTCATTCTGTCTTCAAGATTGAGGTCAAGCATCTTGAGTTTTTCCCTGAAGAGCGCCTTCTCTTCTTTGGTGATATTCCAACGCAGTCCGCGTTTTTTCCCGCGTCGATTTGCAAGCGCCAAATTCTCCTCAATACTCATATTTGCCGCAGTACCTACCATAGGGTCTTGGAACACTCTGCCAATCATAGCGGCGCGCTTATGTTCTGGCATCTTGGTAATATCAATAATGCCGTCGTTGTCTATCGTAATCTTGCCCTCTTCGGGAGTAAATACGCCTGCAATGATATTGAGCATAGTTGACTTACCTGCGCCGTTGCCGCCTATTACGGTGATAAAATCTCCGTCGTTTATCTTCAAATTGAGATCTACTAGCGCTTTTTTCTCATTGACGGTGCCTATATTGAAAGTCTTATGTATTCCTTGAAGTTCCAACATATCACACCTCCTCAACGGGTTTTGAGCTGTCGTCTTGCGTAATTGTAGCCTCACCCAATTCTTTGCTGACGTCTTCGTCCGTCGCGACTTTTTCCTCTTTTGCCGAATCGCCGTCTCCCGTCGAAGCATTTCCGCCATTCTTTGATTTGCGCGATACCTTGTTCAACTTATCTTTTATAAGCGGTATTGACAAAGCCACTACGACGAGAATTGCCGTCAACAATTTGACATACTCGGCGTTGATACCCACCAAGTATATGAAGGAAATTATGATACGGTAAATCACGCTGCCGAGCGCAATACTCAAAAGTCTTGCCCAGAATGGGAACTTGCCCGATATAATTCCCTCGCCGATAATAATCGCAGCCAATCCCGCAACTATCGAACCTACGCCCATAGTGTTGGTCGAGTTGCTTTGTTGGAAAGTAATCAACGCGCCCGAAAGAGCTACGAAAGCGTTGGAAAGAACCAAGCCGAGAATCTTTGAACCTTGCGTATTGATACCTTGCGCCTTTGCCATCTTCTCATTGTTGCCCGTCGCGCGCATCGCGCTACCAAGCTCCGTACCGAAGAACCAATAAATCATACCTATCACAGCGGCAACAGCCAAAAAGCCTACAATGAATATTATCCAATTGCGGCCAATGGGCATAAAGTCCTCTATCTTGGTAAACAACGTTCCAACAGAGCCGAGACCCAAGTTGGATTTAGCGCTGCCCGAGCCCAATCCCATAATAAGCATATTTACGGAATAAAGTCCCGTCATCGTCAAAATACCCGCCAAGATAGGCGCAATCTTGAGTTTTGTGTTCAAAAGTCCCGTGACGAGTCCAGCCAAACCGCCCATAATTGTGGCAATAAGCATTGCTACGATAGCTATAAGTATACCTTGCCCCGAACCTTTGGTGACGAAGTCTTTGCACAATGTCATTACAATTGCGGCTGTCGAACCGCCCGTGGCAAAGCTACCCTCAACCGTCAAGTCGGCAAAATCAAGAATACGATAGGAGATATAAACTCCTATCGCCATAATTGCCCAAAGCAATCCTTGATTGGTACCGCTCAATAAAGTGTCAAAAAATACCATTTGTTTTTCCTTAATTATTTATTCAATTTATCCAATACCGATTGCGGAATCGTAAAACCAATAGCTTGAGCCACGGTTTGATTTACGGAAAGCTCAAACGTAGCCGGGTCTTCATAGCCTATTTCCTTTGCTGTCTTTTTGCCCGTGAGAATCTCGTAAGCCATTTCGCCTGCTCTCACTCCGATAGCGTAATAGTCAACGCCGTAAGTAGCAATACCGCACTTGTCATTCATACCGCCCTCTCCGCAAACAATTGGAAGATATGCTTCGCTAGACGTATTGAACGAGTGAACCGTATCAGCGGCAGCTGCCAACTTATTGTCAGTTGGGATATATACACAACCTACGCCTTGGCTCTTGAAAGATTGGAATACTTGCTCTACGTTGTCCGTCTCGGTGATACCGCCGTCAACAAAAGTAATACCCTTGCTTTCCATATATTGTTTTGCCATATCCTTTTGAATGACGGAGTTTTGTTCGCTCGTCGTATACATTACGCCGAATTTCGTTGCGTTCGGAACAAGCTCAATCATCAAATCAATCTGCTTTTTGATATCGTTAAGGTCCGTCGTGCCTGCAATGTTATCTGCCGTCAACTTAGCTTCAGTAGCCGAAGTAACTGCGCTGAATACGATAGGAATATTCTTCGTTTCTGCCATTACCGCTTGCGCCGAAGGCGTAGCGATTGCAAAAATCAAATCTACCTTTCTATTCACTAAAGTTTGAGCCGCAGTGGTGTTGTTTGCGGTCTCGCCTTGAGCGTCGTTGAAGATAAACTTGATGGTTTTGCCATCGGCAGTCATCAACTCGGTGAGTTTGTCTTGGAAGCCTTGGTTAGACTTGTCCAAAGCAACGTGCTTGATGTGTTGAACGATGCCTACGGTGTAATCCGCCGGAGTACAAGCTGCGAAGGCAAAGATCGAACATGACATGATTGCAATCAATAAAACTGCTACAATAATTTTTTTCATAATTCTCTCCCTAATTATTTTATGGCTATGCCATTTATTTTTAATTAAAATATACGGACAGTCATACTCTGTCCGTATTTAATATCTTTAATTACTACGCTATCAAGTCTTTTACCGTTTGAGGAATAGCAAATCCGATTTCTTCCGCTACCTTATCGTTGACGACGTATTTGCCCTTGGAAAAATCTGTCTTGATCTCAACGTACTTGCTCTCGTTCGCGCCTGTGAGCATATTGAATACTTCTTGCGCGGCTTGAGCGCCCATTGCGTAATAGTCTACCGCATAGGTAGCGACTCCGCAGAACTCATTCATATTTATATCTCCGCAGACGATAGGCATATTTGCAACTTCTCTTGCTTCGATACCGTTCTTGGAAGTATAGATATTTGTGTTGCCTCTCTCGTGAATCTTCGGACCGAAAGCCACGCTTGCCAACGTATTGTCTACGGGGAGGAATACGCAACCTACGCCCTCTGCCTTCATATCGTTGAGAGCTTCTCTGATATGAGTGTCGTGAGTCTTACCTTCATCCTTTGCATATCCTACTACCGAACATTCAACTCCCAAAGCAGCCATACACTCCTTTGCAAGTTCAATTTGCAGTTCCATATTGATATCTGCTTTGGTCTTGACGTAGCCTTCGATAGTATTTCCTTCAAGGTCTATCGTCGGATTGCAATAAAGAATACCCAATTTTGCATTTGGAGCGATAATTCTCATCAATTCAACTTGTTTTTCAATTTGAACGCGCAAGTCGTCTTTTTGCAAATTTCTGTCGGCTATCGCAGCTTGAGCAAATACCATCGGCGTGTCGCTTGCGTTGGCAAGTACGCTGTCGGCAGAAGATTGCGAAAGCGTCAATATTACGTTTGCTTTCTTTTTGGATACCAAAAATTCAACGTTGCTCTTTTCGCTTGCGGCAATGTCCTCATCAGTATCTCCGCCCGACTTTCTATAGACGTACTTATAGGTCTTACCTGCCTCGCTCATAAGCTTTGAGAGTGTCTCTCTAAATCCTTTTTGAACCATATCCGAAGAGAAATGTTCGGAATTTTCCATAACGCCTATTACGTAATTCGTCTTTTGGCAACCTGCAAAAGCAAAAAGCGACGTCGCCATTATCACAATCAACAAAACTACTACGGCAATTCTTTTTTTCATAAAAATCTCCTTATCCATAAGAACAAACACATTCCTACAGTATCTATTTTACATTCAAATTGAACAATTGTCAATATAAAAGTCCAATCATATTTAATAATTGTATAATAT
>CAMWSW010000061.1 GCA_947176975.1 uncultured Clostridia bacterium
TTGCGCTTGTATCCAGACCAGTCAAATTCAACTTCAACTCGCTTGGCAAGTCCTTAAGTCTCGGGCTTTGGCTCTCCCCTATATATTCGTATTGGCTTACTCCGTCCTTCACGTTTTCCCAAGTGACATCAGATAGATTAAACTTATAAGGAGCTATACTCCAAGTAATAGTATAGTAAACAATATCGTTGTTATTATTGTGGTCTACTACTCTAACTGTCGTGGTATAATTATCTGCATTCTTGCCTATGTCTGCAAGAGCCGAATCGGGATGATTTGCGCCAACCGTCTTATATCCGTGAATATATCCGTCACTATTGTAGTCCTCTACGACTAATCCTTCCGTACCCGATTTGAATTCTATGCCGTACGTCGTCTTTCCGTCGTATGTAATACTACTTCCCCTCCAGTTGACAATCTGCGTACCAAGTTCCTCGCGTTGTTTATTTCCGTGATACTTGCCCGTTGACTTGGTTATTCTCCACACGTCTTTGCCACTGTCACTGCCTTCCTCTTCCACCGTGAGCGTTACCTGATTGCACTTGATTGAGAAATTGCGATTGTCTTCTACCCCCTCTTTCAAAGTCATTGTCAATACGTAATCTCCCGTCGCAGGGAAAAGCGACGCGGGTAAAGTCTCTGTCAAACCGTCATTCCAACTGTCTTCGTCAAATTCCAATCCTGACAACACCGTGAACGACGCGCCGTTGAACGTAGCCGTGATATCCACAACTATCTTGTGATTCTCCATTATCTCGCCTACTTCTATAAGCAAGTCTACGTCCTCGCCAACAGTGCAACTCAAAACGTCGTCTTTGTCGTTGAGGTCTATCTCTACCTCACATGGCAAGATTTTGAATTCAAGTTTTTTGTCCTCTGTGGTACCGTCTTCGCCCCACCTAGCGTTCTCTTTATCTCTTATCGTCAACCATAGATAAAAGTCTCCACCTTCTGTGACTGTGATAAGATTAAACGTAGGATTGAAATCTATCAATTTATTTGGCGTCAGAAATTCCGTAGGGACTGTTATTTCCATATCTTCGGTGTCGTATGAATTATGGTCAATTGTATACGTCTGAGGTTTACCATTGTAACCATGCCACTCTTTTTCAACGAAAGTCGGCTTATCTAAATTGAGAATATCCAAAGTAAACGAATGTTTCGTATCCGCGTTATCCGCAATTTTATAGTTATTGTTGCTAAGTGCTGTTACCTCGACAAAATAATTACCTGCCTTTTTAGGTTTTTTTGTAGTATCTGTATACGCCTGCCCCGTAGCAGTCAGCGTACCCGTATATTCCAAAGTCATTGTGACAGTATCTTTTACATTGCTTTCGTTACTACATATTTCGGCGTCGTCAAGCGACGGAACGGAAATGTCACCTACATTGTCCGTCCAACTTATGGTTAATGGTTTTGGTTTAATTATGAAATTAAATACTCTTTTTGTTGCAGTTTCGCCCTTGTTAGCGTCGGGGTTGCCTGCGAACTCCAAACCGTCGGCTGCCAAATCGGATTTTATCATCGCCGTCACTGTATATGTTCCGACGTTTGGTCCTACATTTGTCTTACCGTTTGGGTAGAACAAATCCATTACGCCTTCGTCATACCAAGTTTTTTGCTTATCACTAACGTCATCAATATTCAGTTCCTTACCGTTATAAAAGCATTCTACATCTGACGGAGGCTGAGTCATAAACGTGTTAGCAACCTTTTTTAGATTTAGATGAAACGCAGGACGAAGACTGAAGCCATTATAGTTGACATTAATGTCAGACGCATATGTGCGGTCGATTAACAACGCCCAGCTATAGTTGTTATAATAAGCCGAACGTAGCCAAGCATAGGCACCACATTCACGTTGATTTGCGGAAATTAACCACATTCCGTCTTCCCCGTCGACACCCGTTTCCGCTACGCTAGGCAACCACAATTTGTCTTTTGCCCATCCTCTGTATCCATCTTGATCAATTACATTATTAGCGCTACTAGCACTAGTATCAGTATAGCTTCCAATTGGAGCGTTACCGCCATAGTCTAAAGCATCATTATTATTGTTATACTTATAAGCATACCTAGACGCCGTTACATAGTCCAAGGCTTTTTGATCATGTTGCCATGACATATTATCAGGGACTTCTATAAACTCTGTCAAACTGCCTTTCAATTCCTTGCCGCTTTCCGTACTATTTGGCATTGTATAGATTGCCCACTTGCTTTTGTTATTTTGGTCAACAGGTGTAAGAACTTCTGCATTATACGTTGCCGCATATCCTCCGCCATTGTTAAGATCAATGGCTCTTATCTTACTCGTTCCGTACATATTATTGGGATATTTGCCGACACTATCATTTGCTTGTTCATTCCATCTTATACTTCCATTGCTATTAAAGGAAAGCCATAAAGTCAATATCGGCTCATTATCATTATTATAAGATAAATACACAGGCGTCCAACTCAAACCGTTTATAGTCAAGGAAAGGTCAATTTTATCATTAGCAGAATTAGCTTCCCTAAATTGCGAAGCTGTTCTTTTCGTGTTCCAACTATTTAACGTAGCATTAGTCGGATTAGACACTCCCGTAACTAAAGTAACAAGATTCCAAAATACATCTTCGTTAAATACTTCGTCTGCGCTATTTTCGTAACCATTCACCATCAACTCGCCTAAATTTGAAGATTGCGAAGCTGCCGTTGTATTTAAAAACGCGTCAGCAGTCTTTCTCCCACCTGATATTATTACTAAACAACTCAACAGCATAGCAATCGTCAATATTAACACTATGCACACTCTTGAAATTAGTTTTTTGTTGCTAAAATTCATTGTTGACTCCTCTCTAGTCAAGTACGCTTTTATTCCAAAAAAAGTATACTTTTACTGACCCAAAGCTATTGCAATTTTTTTACGCGTGAAGTATAATGTAATCGTAAAAATACGCCTTTTCATAGGCAGTCAGTAAAAGTATACTTTTTTTGGAATTTGAAAAATTTTTAAAATTTTAGAAATTTATTTGAATAAAAAAAAGCAACGCAGATTTTCTACGTTGCTATTTTTTTTGTTTTTATTCGGTTGAGATTTCTCCACTTCGGTCGAAATGACATCTACTAATTTAATGCGTTACATACGACTGTGGAGATTGGTATACTATTTTCCGTTGTCGAAGTCTTCCAAAGTCTTGACAGTGACTTTGTAACAATCGGAAAGACATTGCTTATCCATATTGTCGTAAGTGTCGTATCTCGTGTGGTAGTAATTACGCAATTTGTGGTCAAGCGCGGTGATACCTACTGCCTGATAACCGCCCTTGTTGAATGCGGCGGAGTCCGTTGCGCCGAGAGGAACGGAGCCGTAAGAACAAGTGACGTCAATGCTCTTTGCGGCATTGTAGAACAATTCGCTTGCGTGCTTGTCTGCTTTGACGGTGTTGTTGAGATCCTTTCTGTTGACAGCCAAGAACTTGCCCTCTCTCAACGTGTCGTATGCGTATATGATAGTCTCTACGTCTTTGTAATCTCCGCTTGCGCCGTGTCTCTTTGCCCAAGCTCTTGCGCCTCTGATACCAGCCTCTTCACTACCTGTCAAGAGTACGCCGACTTCGGTATTCTCAAATTCGATACCCTCGTCGTGCAAAGCTTTCATCAAAGCGATACCCATATAGCAACCCGTGAGGTTGTCATTTGCGCCGTCTACTATTACGCTCGTATTCCACATTCTGTACATCGCAATCCAGAATGGCACGAATACCAAACATACCAAGCCCATAATCATAGGAACGCCATTCGCAACCGTGGTGTCTGCTACTGCGACGGTTACTCCGCCCTGCAATACCATTGACACAACCGATATACCCGTCAAGGCTACTATACCTATCATAGAGATTACGAAGTGAGCCACAAAAGCGTCTCCGCTGATGAGATAGCTCATCGTCCATTCGTGAGCTACGTCGGGGTGGCCGTTGAAAAGTATTCTTCTCTTTACTTCGCCCTTTGGATGCTTAACAGCCATCAAATTGTGCGAAGTGCGCTTTGGATAAATCCAGTCTACGATTTCAAGATACAGTACGAATTGCAAAAGCATCAAGAGCATTGCCACGCCGACCAAGATTATGGCAAGAAGCGGTATGAAGAAATAGCTCACCATTGCCATAAGGATTATCGTAACCATGATATGTATCCAATTGAAAAACGCCTTTGGGTGCATTTCAAACGGCTCAATCTTGACATCGTCGGTATACTGTCTCAATGTGTTTGCCATATAGTCCACGGCGGCTTTTTCTCCGTCGCTGCCCGGCAAGCGCTTGCCGCAAGTCTTGATAATGGTAGTGATTTCCTCCATCATATAATCTGCTTGGGCGTCACTGTTGTCTCTGAGTTTCTTAAGATCCATAAATATCTCCGATAAAGTATATACATTCTTAATTTAATCTATTGTATCATATAATCGACATATAATAAAGCATTTTGCTGAAAAAAGTATAAATAATATGGTTTAAGGCGAAAGTCTCGCTTGTAATGAAACACCTTATATGCAGTCAAAACGCCTGAGGAATTATCATATATAAAATTTGTTTGACTTTTTGCCGATATTAGTATAAAATATATCATTATATACAAAAAAGTCGAGAGGATTTTGCAATGTCATCGAAAAAAGATTTTGATATGGGGAGAAAAATAGCATCTTTGGCGGACAAATGTATGAGCAACGGAGTCATTGACCCCGAATTGTTTGTCCAACACAAAGTCAATAAAGGACTCCGCGACCTCAACGGCAAAGGCGTCTTGACTGGACTTACCAGTATCAGCGACGTTATTGCAAAAAAGGTCGTCAACGGTGAGACTATCCCCTGCGAAGGTCAATTGTATTATAGAGGCTATAATATCAATTCTTTGTGCGAAGATTTTTTTGAAAGCGACAGATACGGTTTTGAAGAAATAACCTACTTGCTCTTATTCGGCGAATTGCCAAATCAAACCGAGCTTGAAGAATTCAAAACTATTCTTGCAAAATACCGCAAGTCCCTGCCAAACACCTTCGTAAGAGACATCATTATGAAAGCGCCGAGCAACGATATGATGAACTCGCTTGCAAGAAGCGTATTGACGTTGTATTCTTACGATTCAAAGGCAAACGATATATCGCTCAACAACGTGCTCAGTCAGTGCTTGCAGTTGATTGCGCTCTTCCCGCTTTTGTCGGTATATAGCTATCAAGCGTATGAATATTACATAAAGGAAAAGAGCTCTTTCTTTATACACGCGCCAAAAGACGATTTGTCTACGGCTGAAAACATCTTGCATATGCTGAGAATCGACAGCAAGTACACAAAGCTCGAGGCAAAGATACTCGACCTTGCTCTCGTATTGCACGCAGAACACGGCGGCGGTAACAACTCGACATTCACCGCAAGAGCCGTCACTTCTTCGGGTTCGGATACCTACTCCGCTATCGCTGCGGCTATAGGGTCGCTCAAAGGGCCAAAGCACGGAGGCGCAAATATCAAAGTTTCGCAAATGTTCAGCGATATCAAAAAGAACGTCGCAGATTGGAACGACGACGAAGAAATCGAGCATTACCTCAACAAAATCCTCAATAAAGAGGCTTTTGACAAGAGCGGTCTCATCTACGGTATCGGTCACGCAGTCTACTCTCTCTCAGACCCAAGAGCTTTGCTTTTGAAAAATTCAACGAAGTCGCTCTGTGAAGAAAAAGGACTGATGAGAGACTTCACGCTGTATTCCAAAGTCGAAGAGATTGCCATCAAACTCATATCCGATCAAAGACGTATCTATAAGGGCGTAAGCGCAAACATAGACTTCTACAGCGGATTCATATACGATATGTTGGGTCTGCCGCAGGAATTGTATACCCCGATTTTTGCAATAGCAAGAATTTCCGGTTGGTCGGCGCACAGAATGGAAGAACTCATCAACTCGTCGAGAATTATGCGTCCTGCATACAACTGCGCGCAACCTGCTCTCGAATACGTGCCTATGAAAGATAGAAAATAATTTAAGTGATATTAAAAAGAAAAAGGAACTGCCGTCAGACAG
>CAMWSW010000062.1 GCA_947176975.1 uncultured Clostridia bacterium
AGCATATACAAACATTCGAAATGTATATTATTATATGGCTATTGAAGATCAAGCAAATACACTGGACGATGCAAAAAAGTTTTTTAACCTGGCACATTCGTTGTTGCAACAAAACCCCGATATTTCAGGGCATAGCTTAGTCTCCTTTGGACTTGCAAGGGTTGAATATCAGATTGATAATAATTATGATTGTTATCTAAATTCTTTACGCATTAGTGAAGAATATGCCAGAAAAGAAGGACGACTGGATTCATTGGTGGAGATTCTATTTGAGGAGTGCAAAATCCGAATGCAAATCGGAGAATACTACTTGGCTAAGAAAGCATTGGATTTCAGCCAAAATACATTGAAAAACGTGGGACGGATTCCACTGAAACATCAGTGGGAAACATTGAATGATGAGTACCTGTTAAGGACAGGTCAACAGGTAGAAAAGTTATTAGAAGAGGCGATTAATGAGCTTATAAACAAAGTTGAGGTGCGTGAGCGAAAGGCAATCATTTTGTTTGAGGCAAAGCGGGAAAAGGTACGCTTGGCGCCACTATTCTCTCAATTAGGTGTAAGGTACATGGAGAATCAGGATTGGCAACGCCTTTTGGATGTGGCACAATGTTTTCTAGACGCAGCAAGTAATGATTCCCAGAGGATAGATGCATTATATATGCTTGGCTGTGCGACAGCAGAGATGGCGAAATTTTTGGAAGCTAAAGATTACTTTTGTCAGATTGTGGACATAGGCAAAGGCATCAACGACTTAAAACTAGGATGGGCGCATTTCGAACTAGCTCGTTTACTAGTTAAGAGAGGTGATATTACGCAGGCAACGCATCACATCGATAAATGTATCAATGTGCTAAAAGAATTTGGGGATATGGAGCAACTGACGCATGTTGCTTGCAATATTTTGGCTGAACTTTTCCGCGCTGGATATATTGAACAAGCAGAGAGCGCGGCTACACAGTTGTTGTCACTGCTTGACGATTCAAATGCTGTAAAGGTTCAGAAATATCTGAAACATTTACGTCAAACTAATGACCAACATGCGTGCAATGTCATATTGAATCAGCCTCCACAAGCCATCGCTACAGAGGCGCTTAGTCTTTATGATTCGGGCGACACCGTGCAAGCATGGGAATTGATGCGTCTTGCCAAGAAAAAATATAGAAAAGCGGGAAATTTGGACGGTGAAGGAAAATGCGAAAATAATATGGGCATATGGTGTCTGAAAGAGAAAAACTACGAGGAAGCAGTTTTGCATTTGAAAACGGCTATGGACATCAAATTCTCACTGGGAGACGTGGGAGGAGGAATTAATCAACTCTCGGCATTATTGCAAATATATACTGAGTTGTTAAATGATTTCGAAAAAGCAGGCGAATTTGCCCGTGAAGCAGAGAAAAAGTTGCCACTATGTGCAGATAAAGTTGAACGGTATTTACTTTATTACAGTCTTGCATTATACAACTTTCATATTGAGGAATATGCGTTGGCGCTAAAATATAGTAAAATGGCAAAAGAAGGGATGCCATATATACTTAATGTGTATCCCAAATGTGAAGAAATACTACGGTTGTTAAACAATGAGTTGGAAAAAATTTTTATGTGTCAATTTACATCCGCTGATTGTTCAGAGTTTGAGAAACAGGTTTTAGAGGCAGCGCGTTTAGGCAAAATCGGAGAAACAAATAAATGTCTTGATATGCTAGAAAAGTTGAAAAGTGACTCGGTTGAAAATAATCTTGAAAAAGGCATATTAGAGGGAACTTGCGCTAATGCATTTCTTGAAGTTAAAGAATATGATAAAGCAATTAAACATTTTAACCTTGCAATGGAAAACTTTGAAAAAGTGACGGGTGATCAGCGAGAAAAGGCAATAAGTAATATACTAACTGCTGTAAACGGTATTTCCATTGCGCTTGGGCGTCTTGGAAGAGAAGAAGAGGCAATAAAGTTATTACGCAAGGAATTAAAGCGAATAGAAATGCCTAGCACCAACAAATATTTGTTAACTTTAAGTTTGTGTAACAGGCTGATTACATTGCATCAAGATACACTACAAAAAGATGATAAAGTATTTACAGAGATTTGCAATAAGCTGAATTCGTTAGTATGTCTTAATCATGAGGAACAGGGCGGCTTATATAGTGCCTATGGAGCGTTGTACAATGCGATTGGAGATAAAAACTCAGCAAGGCAATACTATCAAAAGGCAAAGAAGGAGTTTTTGCCGATAAACTCCCGATATCTAGCAAAAGTGGATAAGGCATTGGAAATGCTTAGTTGAGTTAATCTAATGGTGAAAAGTCAAGTGCTTTATTTGCGGCAATATTAAACGATATATTTCAACAAAGTTGGATAATAAAATAACAGGGACTTTTGATTTAAGTTCCTGTTATTTTCAAATGGTTTTTAATGCATTGCAATATTTTGACAGTAATATTGTTTATTTTTTGAACTCGGAGAAGTCGAGAGTAGCGAAATAGTCTTTGGGAGTCTCGGCTCTTCTTATGAGTTTGACAGTTCCGTCTTCTTTGAGAAGAAGTTCCGCAGAGCGGAGTTTGCCGTTGTAATTATATCCCATTGAGAAACCGTGCGCGCCTGCGTCGTGGATATTGACGTAATCGCCTATCTCCACTTGCGGGAGCATTCTGTCGACGGCAAATTTGTCGTTGTTTTCGCAAAGACCGCCAGTCACGTCGCACTTATAGGTGAGCGGCTCGTTTTCTTTGCCGAGTACGGTGATGTGATGATATGCGCCGTACATTGCTGGACGCATAAGGTTTGCCGCGCAAGCGTCAAGTCCGACGTATTCCTTCCATATATGCTTTTTGTGGATTACCTTTGCGATAAGCGCGCCGTACGGGGCAAGCATAAATCTGCCAAGCTCGGTGAAGATTGCCACGTCGTCCATTCCGTTGGGTACGAGTACTTCTTCATACGCCTTGCGTACGCCTTCGCCTATTGCGAGTATGTCGTTGCCTTCCTTGTCGGGGCGATATTGTACGCCTACGCCGCCCGAGAGATTGATGAAAGCAATGTGCACGCCCACTTCTTTTTTGAGCTCGACTGCAAGTTCAAAGAGTATCTTCGCCAACGTGGGGTAATATCCCGTGCCAACCGTGTTGCTTGCCAAGAACGCGTGTATACCGAAGTGCTTTACGCCGTTCTCCTTGAGTTTTGCGTAGGCAATCTTGATTTGCTCTTTGGTCATACCGTATTTTGCATCCTTCGGCGTGTCCATAATCTCGTTGTTGAGAGTGAAGTCTCCGCCCGGATTGTATCTGCAACACATCGTCTCTTGGAAAGGCGCGATTTCTTTGTAATAGTCTATATGAGTGAGGTCGTCAAAGTTGATTATTGCGCCAAGCTTTGCGGCAAGTTGGAAATCTGCCACAGGAGTTACGTTGGATGAAAACATAATGTTGTGTCCGCTGAAACCTACTTTGTCGCTCATCATGAGTTCCGTCAAAGAAGAGCAGTCTACTCCTGCGCCCTCTTCTTTGAGTACCTGCAAAATATGCGGATTTGGGGTAGCCTTTACGGCAAAATATTCTTTAAATCCTTTATTCCACGCAAAAGCCTTTTTGAGAAGTCTTGCGTTTTCTCTTATGCCCTTTTCATCATATATATGAAACGGCGTGGGATAGGTCTTGGTTATTTCTTGGATTTGTTCCTTTGTCACAAAGGGTACTTTCTTCATTTTGGTATTCTCCGTGTAATTTATGATATTAAAAGTATATATCCCGCAAGGGCTTTTGTCAAATCTTTAGACCTAAAGGGAAGATATTTGTTTAAACGTATATTATCAATTTATCTTGCTTTTTCTTTTTTAAGTAAGCTTTCATCGGCAGTGACAGCGAAAACTTCAAAGCGTCTTGCGGACAGGTGGCTACGCATTTGAGACATCTTATACATTTTCTATTAGTTACGCCATCGGCGATGGCGTCGCATTTGCAGACTTGCGCGCACATTCCGCAACCGTCGCATTTATCCGTATTCGTAATCTTGACGCCGAGTTGACTTCGCTTGAGTTTGAATAAGTCGGAGAAAGGATTTTTATACGACTTGGGTATCTTGATTTGAGAGGGAGCAAGGACTTTTTGAATTATTGGCTCAAGACTTTTGAAGTCGTCGAATTCTTCGTCCTGCAGGTATGAGTGGCGCGTTGGTACGTACGCTCCCGCCACGATATTATGAGAGTATTTTCTTTGCGCCTCGTGCAGCGCGTTGCCGTGGCACATTCTTCCGTAAGTGGCTATCAGCGTAAGATTGGTCATTTGCTTTTGGGATAAAAAATCTTTGACGGCATCGGGAAGAGCCTGGCAGTGTATCGGAAATGCCAATACGAGATTGTCAAAGTTTTGATAGGGTACTTCATAAATATCAAAAAAAGGATATCCAAGCTTATCGGCAAAATACTGCGCAATGCGTCTCGACTGATTGGTATTGGAATAATATACTACCGCGTCTCTCATTTTATATATTCCTTCATTATTGCGCATTCGGGAATTTCTTCCAAAGAAAAGCCCAAAGTGCGCTCAAGCTCGGCTATTGCGTCTTCGCGCGCAATAGCCTTGTCGCGACTTGCCAGGGATATTTCCAACGCGCTGAAGGGAATCATATCGCTTTGCATATTATAAAATCTTATGAATTGCGAATATTCTTTGCACTTTTCTATATTGCAACTCGTGTGCAAGCCTTTGTCGGTCACACGCGGAGGTACCCAGCCGCATTGCTCGATAATGGTATTTTTTATTTTCTCCCAGTCGTAACGTCCGTCGCATATATCGTTGAAATCAACTTGAACGAAAGCGGGAATATTACCGCTCCAAGAGGATTTTCGTATGGCGCGTTTTAATGGCTTGACCATAGAGGGAACTTGATGAATTGCGTCCACGACGTTGCTCACCAAAGGATTGCCGTAGCCCGCTAAATTTTTCAAGATATTGTCGCCGTATGCAAGTTGTTTCATCGTCTCAAGCGTCTGAAACTGTCCTTTTCTCAAAGGCGGATGAAGTGTGAGTATTCTGCCGATATTTATCATGGCGTTGAGGAATTTGCTGTTGCCAAAGCTATAGGCTAACTTGGGTGCCATGTGGTTGTAATACAATCCTACGAGTTGCGCGGGCTCGTTGCCTGCGACGAAGTAAGGAACTTTGTTTGCCACGAGTTCGGGATAAAAAAGCAGATAGGCAAGCGACGGACAGGCGCAAGTGTTGCCTGCAGTCGAGTATAGACGCCTATATATCTTCTCCAAGTCGTCGTCGGCAACTTTGCGAGTTATGAACTCGACTTTGTCAAGCGTCTTCTTTGCGCCCTCGATACTTTGCCTTGCGCAGTCGGACATAAATGGTAATTCCCACGTCAATGCAAGTACTTTCAAATCAAGTACTTTGGAGAGATAATATAACAGATACGTCGAGTCCTTTCCGCCGGTATAAAATACCGCAACGTCAAATCTTGATTTCTTTGAGCGTTCAAAAGTATTTTTAATTGGCACTACGCTTTTGAGGCGCGCCGTCTCGTCTGCGGTGGCGCACATAGGACATTGTCCGCGCGAATCGAATTCGATACCCGGTATTATAAAGTCGTTGGCGATACACGTCTTGCAAAACCGCGCGTCTTTGAGCGATTTGGGTATGACAATCAATTTATCTTGCGTTACTACC
Source organism: uncultured Clostridia bacterium (assembly GCA_947176975.1). Taxonomy (GTDB): domain Bacteria; phylum Bacillota; class Clostridia; order Christensenellales; family UBA3700; genus RACS-045. The sequence continues at coordinate 5,670 of CAMWSW010000062.1, forward strand.
TGCGTACCCAATAAGTTGCCAAGCGCTTTGAGTTGAGTATCGTCAAGTTCGCAGGGGAGTTTTTCAATGATTTGACGTTGCGCGCGCGTAAGTCTTACAACGTTTTTAAACATATTGGGCTTATTTCTCAGTCCAAAGTAGCGCAAACGTCCATTTTCTAATTTCCATCTGCTTTGCAAATAATACATACGTCGCTCCTCATCCAATATAATCTTAAACGCGTCTAACGCTTGTCAATATCGTTATTTATATTATAAGTATAAAAAACATATTTGTAAAGACCTGCGATAAGAACTTTTTCGTTGTATAAATTTTCCGTTTGGGCTTGAAAAG
>CAMWSW010000063.1 GCA_947176975.1 uncultured Clostridia bacterium
ATATCCAAACAGATATCTGCCCTTGTGCCCCTTGACGGTGCTGACGGGCATACCCTCTATATCCCCGTAATTGACAGTTTGAACGACTTGCATATTCTCAACGATATCGCCAAGACCGCTGCCCAAAGTAAGCAAAACTTTTGGGCAAAAGTCCACTTGCGATTTGAGCGAATTATACGCTCTGTTGAGAATATCCTGCGTGTCGTCAATCATTATTTGAATACCACTCTTGAACCGGGTTTTACAAGCTCAATCTTGCCCTCTTTGCAAAGCGGACACTCGTCCGGCTCATAGGACGTAACTTCCATACTGATGAGGTTGACGTACTTGACGCCAAAGTCAACGTTGCCATTGCTTCTGTCGACGAGCGACGCAACAGCTACGACTTCCGCGCCCATACCTTGAACGAGCTTGACGACTTCTTTGACCGAACCGCCCGTCGTAACTACGTCTTCTACTACGACGACTTTAGTTCCCTTTTCAATGGCAAAGCCTCTTCTCAAGGTCATTTCGCCGTTTTCTCTCTCGGCAAAGATATTGGGTACGCCGAGTTGTCTTGCAACTTCGTAGCCCATAAGTATACCGCCGATTGCGGGAGAAACTACGAGATCGATTTTCTCGCCCGCAAGTTTTTCCGCCAACGCTTTGCATACGATTTCGCTTTGCTTGGTGTCAATGAAGAGTTTTGCGCTCTGCATATAAGTGTCGCTGTGTCTGCCCGACGTGAGCTTGAAGTGTCCTTTGAGAATTGCTCCCGTCTTTCTGTAACAATCAAGCGCTTGTTCCTGTGTTAACATTTGTCCCTCCTGTCACCTGTTGTTCACACCTAATATGCGTAATCAACGTGTGCCATTTATATTTTTTATTTATTTTTACGTTGTAGATTCTTCGACTTCGTTTCACTTCGCTCAGAATGACGCGTTGAATTTGTTATTCTCGCTTTAAACGAGTCACCTTGAGCGTAGTCGAAAGGTCTATTTCTTACTTGTTCAATATCAGCGTACCAACAAGGTCGTTGATATCCATATCGTTTTCTTCGACGTAAGCGGCAAGGTCTCTTGCAATATCTCTTGCGCCGTAAGGATTGTTGAAATTATACGTACCGACTTGCACGGCTCTCGCTCCGCAAATCATAAATTCAAGTACGTCGGTATAACTCGTGATACCGCCCAAACCTATGATTGGTATCTTCACCGCATTGAAGCAGTCCCACACCATCTTGAGCGCAACGGGTTTTACGCAAGGTCCGCTCATACCGCCGTTGTTGTTGAAAAGAATTGGCTTGCGCGTCTTGTAATTGACAGCCATACCCGACAAGGTGTTGATAAGGGATATCGCGTCCGCGCCGCCCGCTTCTGCAGCTCTTGCATTGTCGGCAATGCAAGCCACGTTTGGCGAAAGCTTGGTGATAACGGGTTTGTTGGGGCAAGCCTTCTTGACTGCGCTTGTCACTCTCTCAACGCTCTCCGGCAACACGCCGAATGCCATACCGCCCTCTTTGACGTTGGGACAGGAAATGTTGAGTTCTACCATATCCGACTTGCTTTCGTTTATCTTCTCGGCAATGGCGATATAATCTTCAAGCGAACTTCCCGCAACGTTGGCAATGACGACGACGTCGCGCTTTGCAAGATACAAATCGTCCTTTTGCAAAAAGTGGTCAACGCCGGGATTTTGCAAACCCACGCTGTTGAGCATACCGCCGTAGCTCTCTGCAATTCTCGGAGGCGGATTGCCCAATTTTGGTCTTATCGTCAAGCCCTTGGTACACATACCGCCAAGCTCTTCTATGTTGTAAAATCTGTCGTATTCTCTGCCGAAGCCAAACGTACCGCTTGCGGTGATAATTGGATTTTTGAATTCTACGCCTGCAATATTGACTTTCAAATTGCTCATAATACCACCTCGCTCAACTTCATTACGGGTCCTTCTATGCACACTCTGACGTAAGTCTCTTCTTCGCCCGCTCTCTTGACTTTGCAGTTGCACACGAGGCACGCGCCGATACCGCAGCCCATTCTTGCTTCCAAAGATACGATGATAGGCACGTCAAAAGGCTCCAAAGCTTTTTTGAGCGCTTTATACATAACTTCCGGTCCGCAGCAAAATACTACGTCGGGCTTAAGTTTTGCCATATCCTCGGCAAGTATATTCGTCACAAATCCCTTTTTGCCGTAACTGCCGTCGTCGGTGGCAACCGTCAACTGCTTTGACACCTTTGCCATCTCTTCTTCGAGTACGACTTTGTCTTTATTTGCAAAACCGAGATAGGTATAATATTCAAGGTCGGGATTGGTCGTTGGTATTGCCGGCAAAACCGCGCTACCCATACCGCCGCCCAACAATACGACTTTCTTGACGTTCTTATCGGGAGTATATCCGTTGCCGAGAGGTAACATTACCTGCACCTTTTCGCCGACGGAATAACTCGACAAAACCTTCGTTCCTTCGCCTACTACCGCGTAGCAAAGCGTGATAGTCTTTGCGTCCATATCGTAGTCGCAAATGCAAAATGGTCTGCGCAAAATATGCGACTTGTCGTTGAGTTTGACGTGCGCGAACTGTCCGCCCTTGATATCTGCGGGCATATCTTCAAATTGCAAGACCATTTTATAGACGTCTTTTGCAACCTTTTGATTGAGCTTGATTATTCCCGTTCTGTCCTTTAAACTTGCCATATTATTCTCACTTATTTGATACATCTGGTAATGTCTTTTTGCATATCAAGCGTAGCCTTCAAAGCAGCTTGCTTGTAATCAAGTCCTCTGTAAGCTTCCTTTTTGTAAGCGCACAAAATACCTCTTGAAGAGTTGACGATACCGCCTATGCCATTCTCAAAACATACCGCAAGGTCTTGCGCCTTTCCGCCTTGCGCGCCGTATCCGGGTATCAAGAAGAAAGTATTGGGGTGCGCCTTGCGAATGAGTTTCGCTTGCTCCATATGCGTTGCGCCGACTACCGCGCCGATACTGCTGTATCCATACTTGCCGACGAGTTCTTTTCCCCAGCAGTCAACGAGCGTAGCCATATTGTCATACAACGTTTTGCCGTTGTCCATAATCTTGTCTTGCAATTCTCCGCTTGTGGGATTGGAAGTCTTGACGAGTACGAATGCGCCTTTGTCATATTCTTTGCAGTCTGCTACGAAAGGCAAAATGCCGTCGCTTCCGAGATAACCGTTGACAGTGATAAAATCGCTCTCAAATGGCGTAACCTTACTGCCGTCCGCCAAAGTCGTCTTGCCTATGTATCCCTTGCTGTACGCGCCAGCCGTCGAACCGATGTCGTTGCGTTTGATATCGGCAATGACGAAAAGTCCGTTGTCTCTTGCATACTTGACTGTGTCGCGGAAAGCAATCATACCGTCCACGCCGTACATCTCGTAGTACGCCACTTGCACTTTGACTGCGGGGATTACGTCTTTGAGCGTGTCAATCAAGTCAAAGTTAAACTTGGTGATTTGCTTGCCCGCCTCCGAGAGCGTAACGCACTTTGCCTTCATATCGTCGGGCAAATAATCTATGCAAGTGTCCAATCCTATTACCGAAGGGTTGTCCGTGAGTTTGATTTTGTCAATAAGCTTATCTATTATCATTTTGGTTTTTCTCCTTGATTATGCTCTATATTTTGCTTTGCCTTCGACCACCGTCGCGCATACTTTGCCTTTTACTTCCCAGCCGTCGAAAGGAGTATTCTTGCCTTTGGACTTAAACTTCTTGGCGTCTATCTTATACTTCTTGTCAAGGTCTACGAGCGTAATATCCGCAAGTCCGCCTACTTGCAACTTACCGCTTTCAAGCCCGAGCAATTTTGCAGGCTTTTGGCTGGTAAGTTCGACGAGCTTGTCCAAGGTAATTACACCGCTGTCCACGAGGTAGGTATAGGACAACGCAAACGCGCTCTCAAGTCCGCTGATACCGTTGGCAGCCGCAGAAAAATCTACGTTCTTATCCTCGTAATGGTGCGGCGCATGGTCGGTAGCGATTACGTCAATCGTGCCGTCGGCAATTCCAGCCAAAATAGCTTGTCTGTCTTTTTCCGTACGCATAGGCGGATTGACCTTGGAATTGGTATTGTAAGTGAGTATCAATTCATCAGTGCCTGCTATATAATGCGGACAAGTCTCGCAAGATACTTTGACGCCTCTTGCCTTTGCCTCTCTGATGAGCTGAACTCCGCTTGCCGTGCTGACGTGGCAAATATGCACTTTGGTATCAAGCATTTCGGCAAGTATGATTTCTCTTGCAATCATTATGTCTTCTGCGCAAGACGGTATACCTTTGAGTCCCGCTTTGGTAGCGTTTTCGCCTTCGTTGACGACGCCCTCGTTGATCAATGACTTTTCTTCGCAGTGCGAACAAAGCAATAGGTCGTAATCTTTTGCGTACTCAAGCGCAAGTCTCATCATCTGCGCAGTGGTGACGGGTTGTCCGTCGTCGCTCATTGCGATTGCGCCCGCTTCTTTCATACTGCCCATCTCCGCCATAATCTCGCCCTTAAGTCCGACGGTAATTGCGCCGATTGGATATACCTTGGCAAGGTCAACTTCTTTTGCTCTGTCGACGATATACTTGACGATATATCTATTGTCCGTCACAGGCTTAGTATTTGGCATACAGCACACCGTGGAAAACCCGCCAGCAACCGCAGCCGCGCTTCCGCTTGCGATATCCTCTTTGTACTCAAAGCCTGGCTCTCTCAAATGCACGTGCATATCTATGAACGCAGGCAATGCCGTCAAACCGTCCGCCTCGATGACTTCGTCAAAATTACCTTTGATATTCTTGCCGATTTGAGCAACTCTGTTGCCCTCGATAGCTATATCGCATTTATCTTTGCCTACAAAACAATTCTTGATAAGTAATGACATATATACTCCTCTTTTGATGTCCACTCTGTGGATGATTTATATCTTGCTTTCCATTATCTGCGCGAGTGCGGAGATTGGTGTGATTTTCGTCCGTGAGACGGCAACCGAGCGGTGAGCGTACTTGGCGTACGTGACGCCGAGGGCGTCCTAGTCTTTAGGGCGAAAGGCGCGCCGATATACGCACTCGGTTACTTACTTTGTGCAGTACTCTAACAATGCCATACGTGTAGCGACACCTGATGTAACTTGGTCATCCTTGAGACACATATTCGAATCGAGCACGTCGCAATCTATCTCTATACCTCTGTTGGCAGGTCCGGGGTGCATAACTATCGCGCCCTTGTTGCACATAGCCATACGCTCCATACTAACGCCGTAGAATCTGTTGTATTCCTCAATGCTTGGGAAGAGTCCTTTTTGCTGACGCTCGAGCTGAATTCTCAAGCCCATAATTACGTCGCTTCCCTCAAAAGCTTCTTTTGCGCTCTTGCACACTTTGCAAGGCTGATTTTCGATACCCTTTGGCAAGAGCGTGTTTGGCGCGAAAATCTTGACCTTTGCTCCCATTTTACTAAGACCCACGATATTGCTTTGCGCAACTCTCGAGTGCTTGACGTCGCCAATTATCGCGACCTCCAAGCCTTTGAGCGAACCGAAGGTCTTCTGCATCGTATACATATCGAGCAACGCTTGCGTGGGGTGCGCGTGCATACCGTCTCCGCCGTTGATTACGCTTGCCTTGACGTGTTGAGCGATTAGCGCGGGCGCGCCGGCAACGGAATGTCTTATGACTATTACGTCGGCTTGCATCTTATCGAGCGTAACTGCGGTGTCAATGAGGCTTTCGCCCTTCTTGACGCTTGACCCGCTTGTGGTGATACCCACAGTCTGCGCGCCGAGGTATTTGCCTGCAAGTTCAAAAGAACAGCGCGTGCGAGTAGAATTTTCATAAAAGAGAGTGACCATACTCTTGCCTTTGAGTAAGTCAAGAGTTTTGCTTTCGCCCGAAATCGACGCTTCCATAAACTTTGCTCTATGCAAAAGCGCGGAAATATCTTCGGGACTTACTTGCGACAATGCTAAAAAATCTCTTTTCATCAAGTCTCCTTATACC
>CAMWSW010000064.1 GCA_947176975.1 uncultured Clostridia bacterium
ATTCCTCGCAAGCCTTTGCAAGCTGATCGGGACAAGACGTCGACCTAGGTCCGCAAGTGATGCCCTTGAGTTTATCCGCTACGTCCTCGACCTTCATTCCCTCGACCAATTTGCCTATTCCTTTGAGATTTCCGTTGCAACCGCCTGCAAATTTGACGTCCTTGATCACGCCGTCTTCTATATCAAAATCAATACTGCGAGAGCACGTTCCCTTCGTGTTGTAAGTATAGTGCATTTTTACCTCCTAGAAGTTTATCTTTTTCAAATCTTTATCGGGATAAAATTCCTTGATATACGCCTCGATATCCTCTCTCTTGCCCTTGTACGGTCCGGGAGCTTCCATTTTCGTAGATACTGTTGCGGTAGCCCATAAGAGGGACTGCGCCATACTGCTCGACTGTCTTTGCGTGATATATGCGGCGAAAGTCGTGTCTCCGCGTCCGCTTCTGCCCGACAGATTTCTTGCTTTGATGGGGCAAGTGTACATCTCTTTGCCGTCGAAAGCAAGAACCTCGGCTGAATTTGTGATGACGACTTCTTTTGCGCCCCACTCGTGCAGCATCTTCGCAGCGACGACTCTGTCAGTCTGTCCGGTAAGTATCTCGGCTTCCGCCGTATCCGTCTTGAGATAATCTATATACGGCAAGATGCGTTTCTTATCCGCCCAATCTTCAAAGTACATTTCGCCCGTAGCCCTGTTGGCGTGTCTCAAAAGCGCTTGTACGTCTACCGCAATCTTACCGCGCTTTGAAAGCTCAATCATCAAATCTCCGTCAAAGTCGCCGTAAATAAGTCCCGCAAAGTGATATACGTCGACGTCAACGTCGGGTATATCGTCAATAGTAAAACTGTCGCCTTGACCTATGCAAGTGCAAGTACGTCTCTCTTTGTCAGCAGTGTGATACTTGTTGCGAATAGACGTGGATTCTTTGCTGGGAATATAGAATACGTCTTGCTTGTCAATGACGAAGCAATCAAGCCTGTCCTTGTCCTCGGGAGCGACTTTCGTAACTACTCCCACCTTGTATCCTCCGGCATATGCGGCTGCGGAAGAATAAATGACAGCTCCGCCTACCTCGATAATTTGATGGTCAAGATAGTCAATGTTGTAATCCAAAGATATGTGTCCTATCTCTAAAGTGTCGTAATGTTTTTTCATCGGTTCTCCTTTGTTGCATTTATTATATTTCTATTATTTCAATAATTTATACGATATACCGTATTAGTATTGCGCTCCGTAGTCAACTATCATTGCGCCCTTGCCCAACACGACGTTTTCATTTTTATTCGTCACGCTCTCTATTGGCGCAATTTTCTTACATTTTTGGAGAAGTTGCCCAAGCGTCAGCGTATAAGAAAACTCCTTCACTTCTATTATCGTCATATTGAATATCTCAGACTTGGCGTCGTCGGTATTATTCACGTCAAGCCCGCCGCCTTGAGAATTGTTGGTCTTCATCAATCGAGTCAAAACGCCGCACTCATCTTCGGTCATTGAATTGTATTTTATTGATACTTCTTTGCTTGCCAATTCGTATATTATAGTCAAATCCGCGCGCTCGGGAAGTATCGACATCTCCGCGCCTGCGGCGTCCGTCATATTCATGTCAAGCGTGATGAGGAAATACTCATTGTCATTGAGCAATCCCAACTTTTGTCTGACAGTATTAAATTTGCCCCCAACGTCATTTGAACTCTTTGGCGCGAATACGACGTGTTGCAATGTAGCTGCGCTCTTTGCAAGTTGCAATGACTCAAGCAATTTGCCCGTATCCAACTTTGAAGCTATATTCCAATCGCCTATTGCTCCGCTTATCTGCATCTCTCTTTTAGAAGCGTCTGCCAAAAGCAAAAGATTACTATCTCTCTCCATGCTTGCGACAATCGTATACGATACCGAATTGCCGTCGCTCAAATTGTTGGGTAAATCAAATCCCTGCAACTCCAATCTATCGTAGAGCGCCTCGAGCGTATCTTTGACGTCTTGAGGCTCCACGTCTCCTTGATTGTCAGCCCCGCTAATCTTTTTAGCAGATACTTCGTATATACTGTCAAGTTCCATCACGCCTCCGCCCGTAACTCCGTCGACCGTTACGTCTCCGTAATATCTGACTTTCATATTGTCAGTCAAAGATTTCATCGTGTCGCGTACGCTGTCGGAACATTCTTCGTTGGCTTGATCAATACTCTTGCTTTCTTTTCCTTCTTTTTCGTTGAGCTTGCCTACCATTGATTGAATTGCTTTTGCTTCGTCGTCATTGAGGTCATTGATGCGTATCTTCGTGCAAAGCTCGTCAGTCTCGGCAAGAGCATCGACGTCTATATCAACTACGATAGACATCTCTTGAGGTAACAACTGCGTAAACTTGTCTTTATCCTGCTCTATACCGACAGCGCTGTTGTATACTATTATCATCTTGTCGTCGAGGATATACAACGCTTTCATCACGGCGTCTTGATAGCCGTCCGCGCTGAACTCAACGCTATTCTCAATCATAAGCAATAGCTCTTCTCCGTCTATGCTCGGGCGAAGCTGCTCTACGCTCATAAGTCTCTTTTGCTGACTCGTGAGTTTTTGTCCGTCGATACTCTTTGCGTAATCCTTTGCGTAATCGCCCAGTATCGAGAGAATTGCCGTAGCTCCGTCCTGCAAAGGATGAGCAAGCGCGTACTTAACGTTGATATCGGCGATGGCTTTGCTTGAATTGACCGCCCTGTTGCCATTCTCAAAATCAAGGAATACTCCTTTTGCATACTCATACTTTTGGGGCATATTGTTGACTTTGCAAAGTCCGTTGCGGAAATCCATTTCTTTGGGCATGCCGCTTTGCGCCTCATAATCTTTTGCAGATGCTCCGTATATGGAGTTGAGCGCAATCTGATATACCGTCTCGTTGAACATCAATCCGCCTTGAGCAAGGAACGTCACCGTAAAGGAATCGTTGTGTATTTTGCCCCTGAATTCGTCGAGACTTTCCTCCATATCTTGCATTATTTTGTCAAGAGAAACTTCCTCGGGCGGCTCAGCTCCCTCGGCTTTGGTATTGTTTTGAATCCTATCTATCAATTTTAATAACAACTGCAGATCTTGATCTTCCCCTTTGTCTTCGACGTATTTCACGGAATTGATATCCATTGCATAGACGTTCATGGGGCTTCGCTCTCCGCTTTCATTGGAAATATATCCAAGCTCTATAGTCACGTTGATATAGAGGTACTCGGGCATCAATCCCTTGGCATTTTCGTCTTCAAGATTGTCTTTTGCGCGCAAAGTCAGCGTCATAACGTTTTCGTCATTGTCGGAAAAGACTACCTCTTGGTCTTTTAAGAAAGACATATCTCCCGCCGCGGAAACGTGAGTGCGCATGAGATACGCAATCTCCTCTCTTGAGAATTTCGGCTTGAAATTATCGTTTATCTCTTGATCGATTTGGCTTTGGCTCTTGCCTGTCGTGTCCGTAACGTTGGCAATAGATTTCAAATCGTTTGCTCTGATATTCTCAATACTGAATTGCTCTCCGCCTATCTCTTTAAAGCCGTCAAGCAACGAATCGTTCTTTGCGTCTGTCTTTAAACTATTTTTAAAACTGTCGCTGATAAAATACTTATTATACAGTTCTACGTCGATAAAGTTGTCGAGACTAGTCGCCGCAGTAAAATTGCCGCCGCTGACTGCATCGTAGTCATAACCGTAAAGGTCTTTCAAAAGTCTGCGGATTTCTTGCGGAGTGAATACGTGGTCGGTCGGATCGTCACTTTTCATCATATCGCTGTTTGCCATCACGGAGAAAAGATGATCGAGCGTCAAAGCGTCGTCCGCAAACTTGTAATCAATACCCTTGACGTCTTTCATAAATTTTTTGACTTCAACGTCTATATTGTCTGCTATCTCGCTTTCCGTCATATTCTTACCCGACAACTTGCGAATTATCGAGAAAACGGCAGCCATATCGTCGTCATCCATTCCGTCAATAACGACTTTGACGCAATTCTCTTCGCTATTCGCAATCATCTTGGGAGCGTCGATTATCAAAGTGATATAGGCAAGTTGAGGCAACAAATTTGAGTACTTGCTCAAATCTATTTCTTCTTCCTCAATAGGAGGCTCGCCCTCTTGAGGCACGTCGGCAATCTCTTCTTGTGTCTGGACTTCGTTTGGTTTCGTTTCGTATAGATTTGCTTGCAGATATAATACTATCTCGTCGTCGTTTATCCTTGCGCCCAATACTTGAGCGGATTTGAGCGTCTCGCTCATATTATCCATATCTATATTGAGTTCCATCAAATGAGCAAACTCGCCTGCCGTCATCATAGGATAAATTTCGTTCATGCCGCGATTGTCATGCGCCAACGCCGACTGATTTATAGAAGAACCGAAAGTCTTCTTCAATCCCATGACGCTATGCAACAAATTTTCATCGTCGGTGATTATACCTTGTTGCAAATAATACTTACTTTCAAGCTCTCCTATAAAGCCGCTTGCGCTGTTCGTCTTGTTGCAATCTGCGCTCGCCACTTCAAAGGTGTTGGCTTGTTTCATTATATTGTACAGCTTCTCTGGCTCAATCTTGTGTTCATCGTCCTCGTCGAGCATTCCCGTACCGCAAACTACTTCAAATAAATCGGGCAAGTATGCGCACTCGTCGGCAAATAGAATATCGCAGCCTATCTTCTCTTGCATTTGCGCAAGTCCGTCTTTCAATCCGCCGTCAACCTTTTCGCATATTACGTCATACGTCAAAGAGGAAGTGTCCATTCCGAATTTTTCCGCAAGCGCAGTCAAAGTCTGAAGATGCTGTTTTGAGTGTTCCTCTCCCGTCTTGTTGATTTCAATCGTCGTGGGCAAGTTCTTGTCTGCATTAGTGCATATATTCGCGCTGACGTAGATATATTCGGGCACTAACTGTTTTATCAATGAGGACATTACGCTCTCATCGTCATATCCCAACATCTGCGATAAATTTACCCTTAAATCTACGGAAAGAATCTTCGACTTGCAACTCATCTTAACGATATCTGCCGATATATCTCCCAACAAACCTTCGTTCTTGACGTAGTCGGACAGCATTCCCGCAAGAGCGTCGTATTCCGTGCGAACTTTGAGACGCTGAGAATAGTTGCCCGAATAATCCATATCGTTGAGACGTATCGCCTCAAGCGCATCGTCGCTGCTTGCAAAGTTCATTACGTCTTTTATGGTATTGTCATTGCTTATCTTACCGTCGGAATTGTCAAGACAGTACTTGACGCTTATCTCCGACACGAATACGCTCGTCTTTTGCTTTATCTCTTCAGGCGTGGGCATAACGAGCTTCAAAGACTCTCCCGTGGGCAACTTGATATCCTTGAGCATATACAAAAAGGCTTGCTCGCTGACGTCTACGTCCAACATACCCATGAGCGAAGCTATAGGATAGAGGTCCACACTGCCCGACGGAACGAAAGTGATAGGCAATTTCTTTTGCGCCCCGTCAAGTACTTCCACTACCTTGCCGTTGACTTGAACGAGCAAATCGCTTATAGAAGTCGTCTCACCCGTCTTCTTGAGTATGACGTCGATAATGCGTACTATCTTGTTGACCTTGGTCTCTTCAAGCCTGTTGATCGAAGCTTCGACAGGCTTTGTCGTGTCGTATGGATATACTCTGACCGACGCGTACAACTTGTCAGGCAAAATCAATTTTACTATTGAAGGTATGCCGAATTCTTTCAAAAGATTGGAAAGCAAATCTTTTGCTTTGACTTCCAACGTGATTTTTAAACTCGTGTCAACGTCAATTTCGTTGCCCGATATAATAATTTGCTTTACAGCCAAAACTTCATTGATAGGTTTACCGATAGACTTCTCTATCTCCTCTAATTGACCGAATGAACCTGCCAACGCCGAGAATGCGTCGTTGATGACCGCCGCAAGTTGCCTGTCGGGGATTTCGAGTATATTGTCCTCTCCGT
>CAMWSW010000065.1 GCA_947176975.1 uncultured Clostridia bacterium
CGATATTTTGCACTACGCAAAGAACAAAGGTGAAAAACTCTTTATGCTGATTCTCGACGGAATAGAAGATCCGCATAATTTGGGAAGTATTATAAGAGTGGCGGAATGCGCAGGCGCGCACGGCATCGTAATACCTTCAAGACGTAACGTAGGCGTCAACGCCACTGTACTTCGCACATCCGCAGGCGCGGTGAATCATATGCGTATTGCAAGCGTGACTAATATCAACGACACTATTCGCGCGCTTAAAGACGATTTCGTCAACGTGTATTGCGCGGATATGAACGGCAAGAACCTTTATGAAAGCCACCTTAAAGAAGATACCGCAATCGTAATCGGAAGCGAGGGCTTCGGCGTTAAACAACTTACCGCAAAACTCTGCACCGACGCGCTGTCAATCCCGCAATTCGGCAAAGTCAACTCTCTCAACGCTTCCGTAGCGTGCGGAGTAATATGCTACGAGGTAGTAAGACAGCGCAATGTTTAAAAAGATTTTTGGGCAGTGGCATATCGCCGAGCTTATTTTATATATCGCAGGACTTGCGCTTATCATAACTATGTCCGTATGCTTCAAAGCGTCGTGGATATCTACCGTCACGGGACTATTCGGCTTGTCGTGCGTAATGTTTACCGCTAAAGGTAAAGTACTAGGTATATTTTTAACTTGGGGTATGATAGTCTTTTACAGCATACTTTCTTTCAAAAACAAATACTACGGCGAAGTATTTATCAACTTATTTATGATGTTCCCTATGACGATAATTTCACTTATCGCGTGGCTTAAAAATCTCGGCAAAGACTATGTAGTAAAGGTAAATTCAATTACAAAAAAAGAGCTGATTATAGTGAGCGTCGTCGCTTTGACAGCATTCGTAGCGTTTTATTTTATACTGAGAGCGCTCGGCACTTCTCAACTGATATTCAGTACTATTTCTATCGTCACGAGCGTACTTGCTACATACTTCCAATCAAGAAGAAGTAAATACGGATTTTTATCGTTTCTTTTCAACGACGCAATACTTTGCGTGCTTTGGGCCTTGGCAACAAAAGAAGATATCAAAAATATTTCAATGCTCGTTGCCGTATCGCTATACGTACTGTGCGACATATACGGTTTTATCAGTTGGAGTGTAATGCAAAAACGTCAACAAAAAGTTTGATTATTTTTTATTAAATTGCGCTTTGATTTTTCGACGTATCTTCTGCAACGTATTGTCTACGTGTTTTGTATTTTTTCCTATGCTCTGCGCAATCTCAGCATACGACTTGCCGTCGTAATACATATTGAGAATTTTTCTCTCGTCGTCCGTCAAAGACGTGACAATTATCAACTTGAGAGTCTCGACTTCTTCGGCATTGATTGCAATCTCCTCGGGAGTAAGCGAACAATTGTCAGCTTCTTCCACCGAGCTTATAGGAATACTGTCGCTCAAAGCTTTGTTCTTTAATCTTTTACCGTTGCGGATACAGTCCAAAATCCTGTTCTTAATACACTCGTGAGCGTAAGTAATAAAAGTGACGTCGCCGTCTAAATTAAAAGTTACTATTGCGTTGAATAGTCCAATCATGCCTTCTTGAACGATATCGTCTCTGTCAACACCTTTGAGATAAAAAGTACGCGCAATGGAATTGACAAGCCCTTTGTATTTTTCCAAAAGTTCTCCCACTGCGCTCTCTTTCCCTTCACGGTATTGCTTTATCAAAAGTATATCGTCCTGCACCGCTTATCTATTATTCCTTTTTATTTGCGATTCTTTCCAATAGCGCTTTTTGCTTTTCTCTCATCTCTAGAGGCTTACCGCAAGTCATCTTGCCTTCAGTGCAAGCTCCGCTTACGCACGACGGTCCGCATTTGCCGAAGATTGCAGGCGCAACTTCGAGTACGAGTTCAAGCATTTGCCAAGCAACTTCTCTTATCTCCCATTGCGCGCGATTGCAACATCTCAAATTGAAGAAATTCATAAGCGATCTTGCATTCATCGTGACGATCATTTTTGTTTCCGCAGCGTTGGGAAGTACAAATCTTGCGTCTTCGTTGGACTTTTCGCACGCTCCGCCGAGAGCAGTCTGCCACTCGGTATACCATTCGTGCATGGTTGCCATCTGCTTTTCAAATTTCTCTACCGCCTCTTTGCCCATTGCCTCGATTGCCTCGGGAATGACGTAATTGAAAGTGCCGTCGTTCTTATTCGCCGCAACGTATCTTTGAGACTTTACGCTGAAAGATGCAATTCTGTGTCTTGTGATTTGCGCAAGAAGACTGCGCGATACGCCCTCGATACCAAATGTAAAACTTGCGTGTTCAAAAGGTGACGCGTGACCGAAAGATCTCAATCTCTCAATAAATTTAGTTATGTCGCTCTTGTCCAATCCCTGTTGAAGATTCTCAATCGTAGCGTCACTGTAACAAAGTTTTGCCGCCAATGCGATAGTCCTCTCGGGATTTGGCGTATATTCAAGCAACTTTACACTTGGCTTTACTTGTGGCATAATTTCCTCCAACGTATCTTAATAATTCTCTTAAATATTTTACTTAACTCTTTTGTGTTTGTCAACGTTAATTTTATATTTGGCTTGGTTGAGTCAATAGATACTCAAGCCTGTCGCGCTGACCCGTCAAATAGAGATATCCTATCACAGCCTCGAAACCCGTCGCCATTCTATAGTCAATTACCGTTGCATTCTTTGCCATCGAATGTGAGTGAGCGTTGCGCGCTCTGTGATAAATATCGCTCTCTTCTTCAGTCAACTTATCCATTATGGCTTGCATACTCTTGGCTTGCGCCTCGGCCTTTACCCTAGCCGTGACCGCCTTGTGCAATTTGTCGGCTTTGCCCGTAGTCTTGCCAAGTTCTTGCAATCTCACGTAAAGCGTATGCACACCGTCTCCGACATAGGCAAGCACGAGAGGGTTGAGCTCTCGCGCTTGTTTTGTCGTCATTGGATTTGCGTTGAGTGGCAAACTCATTATTTCTTCTTTGCCGTTTTTTGCTCTACGAAATAATCAAAGAGCAATTCGTCGGTGTATTCTTCTTTGCCCGTAGCCTTCAAAGTACACTGTTGAATATATTCATAACAGCTCTTCTCCATAATTCTGATTATCTCAAAAGCCTCGTCCATATCCTTGCCTGCGCAGAATACGCCGTGATTTGCCATAAAGCAAGCGTTGCGTCCCTGCATAGCTGCAACGGTGCCTTCCTTAAGCTTTTTGGTGCCCGGCAAGCCGTACGCGCCTACTTTACACGTGCCGCCAACGAGTTTTTGCATCTCCTCGCTCATTACCGGCAACTCTACTCTTGCCGATGCAAGGATAGAACAGAATATTGGGTGTGAGTGTATCGTTGCGTTTATCTCCGGTCTTGCTTGCATTATAGCTGCGTGTATCTTTCTCTCGCTGGTAGGCTTTTTGCCGCATGCCCAAACAGACGGATCGCTGATTTGCACTACAGGCATATCCTCTGGCGTGAGGGAAATGTAATCCAAGCCCGTAGGCGTAACCAACATATAATCTTTGTCAAGTCTTGCAGCAGTGTTGCCCCAAGTGCCTTGCACGAGGTTTTCGGACAAAAGTCCTACGCCGCTGTCTTTGATTACCTGTCTCAACTCAAGCTCTTTTGCGTCGTCCCAAGTCTTGTTGATAACTACTTCGGGCTTCTTATCTTCGCTTGGTTTTTCTTCAACGGCTTGAGCTTGCTCGCCCTCTTCCTTTGCCGAAAGGTTTTCTTGGTTTTTCTTACTGTACTTGGTCTTGTAGATAAATCTCATCAATCTTGCCTCAAAGCCGTTGATGATTTTGTTCTCGCCGATTACGCTTGAAGCTACGAAGCAGTGACTTGCCTTGTCAAGTACCAATACGCAAGTATACGCCTCGTCCATCGTACGACCCGAAGTAATACATCCTTTATCTTTTACGAGACAGGAATTTCTGCCCTTCAAAGTCTTGATTATGCTTGCGATATCGTCCTTTGAGGTCTTGCAGGTAGGTCCTACGATTTGCGCCATATCGTCCATTACCGCAGGGATAGTTACGCCGGCTTTAGCAACGGGCATAACCCACTTGGGATAGCATTGACATATAGCGTTGATATCTGCTCTTTCTTTGTAAATTTCGGAGTGATATTTGTATTCCTTTTCCGCCGTAAAGATATTCATCTTGATTACGTCGTCTTCGGTGAGGTCAGCAAGTTTTACGCCTGCTTTGGTGATATACATCTCGTTGAGCTCAAAGCGCATACTTATCATATCGTCTACGCCTACGACGCCTTCCCCAACGAGTCTTTTTGCGTACTCTAAAATTGTTTGAACGTTGTTATTCATTATTCTTCGTCTCCTTCAAATCTTTTTGAATTGGCTTGTTTGTACGTCTTTTCCAGACTGTAATATATTTGCTTATAACTCTTGAAAAGTTCGTCATAAATATATTTATTTCTCGGATTTGGTCTGTACGTTTTGCTCTCTATGACAAAATTCTTTGCCTCTGCAAAACTGCTCAGTTCGCCCAGACCGATAAGCGCAATGATAGCAGCGCCCAAAGCGCCTGCGTTACGCGGATTTTCCACGATTGCAAATTCGCTACCCGTGATATCTGCGATAATTTGCATCCATGCATCGTCCAAAGCGCCTCCGCCTATAATTCTAAACTGTCTGCAATGGAATTTGTAATCCTTGCGATAGTTCTCAAGTATCCATCTCAAATTATATCCGATGCCCTCATACAAAGCCTTCATAATATGCTCACGCGTATGATTTGGCGTTACGTTCCAAAGCGTAGCTCTCGTCGTAGTCGACGATACGGGACATCTCTCGCCAAGCATCCACGGCGTGCATATCAAGTGATCTGAACCTGCAGGTATCGACTCGATGACTTTGTCCATATAAGCGTATATGCCGTCTCCGAGTTCCTTTTGCTCCGTAGCGAAGAACTGATTTTTTATCCATTCTATATTACTTCCCGCAGCTTCGGTAATTCCGCAGATGAGATTCATTTCGGGATCTGCCGACTGAATTGCCGCAGCTCCGTGCTTAAACTTGGTCTTATTCTTACTCGACGCGGCTACCCAAGCCGAAGTACCGAGGTAAATGTGGATTTCGCCGTCGCCGTTCATACCGCTTCCTATTGCCGCAGCCTGCGTGTCGTCGCAACCGCCGAATACCGCAGTGCCTTCGCAAAGTCCCATCTTTTCCGCAGCGTCTTTGGTGAGACCGTTGCCTATCTTATCTGTACTCTTTACGAGCGGAGGAAGTTTCTTAAGATCTATACCGATGAGTTTCAATGCGCTCATCCAAGTCTTTTTCTTGAGGTCGAGACCGTAACTTGACGCGCCCGAAAGCTCTGCGACCATCTCGCCCGTACACTTATATTTCAAATATCCGTTGACGTCGAGGAAATACTTGGTATTGTTGTAAACGTCGGGACGCTCTTCTTTGAGCCACTGTATCTTTGATACGACGTCTTTACCCATAATAGGTGTGCCCGATACCAAAGTGAATATCTTCTTGCCGCCGACTTTCTTCATAAGCGTCTGCGCCTGCTTTTCCGCTCTGCCGTCAACCCAAGTGATATTACGGTGCAAAACTCTGCCGTTGTTGTCAACGGGAATTATGCCCATGGCTTGCGTAGAGAAAATTACGCCTTGCACGTCATTGGGGTCAATGCCCGTCTCTTCCACGATAGTCTTTGACGCAAGGCAAACTGCCTCCCAATACTCTTCAGGCTCTTGCTCAACAAAAGCGGGAGCGGGATAATACGTGGGATAAGGCACGGCTTTGGAAGCCACTATATTGCCTTTGAAATCTATAAGTACGGCTTTATCCGAACTCGTACCCATATCGTGCGCCATTATGTACTTCATAAATTTTACCTCTTAAAATCTTTAAATCTATTGCGTTTTTATGTGAAAAATGCGTAAAAGGTGAACCCGTAT
>CAMWSW010000066.1 GCA_947176975.1 uncultured Clostridia bacterium
TATACGCAGAGGGCGCAATCGTAAGCTGTACTCTCAAAGAAACCCTTACCAAAGACAAAGAAGGCAAGATAACGATCAACTACGTTGAAGAAGACGCAAACGAGGAAGGAGTTAAGTATTATCAAATTCCAAAGTTTATGACTTCAGACGACGCGCAAAAATATGCCGAAGCAATTTATGAAGAGGAAAAATAATTTATCAAATATTGTTAAGTAAATTATTAAGGCTGTCGCAATCAAAGCGACAGCCTTTTATTATTTATTATATCTTATTGATTTTAAAGCGTAATCGTGACTTTATTGAGGTTTCTCGGGGTATCTACGTTGAGACCCTTTGCAAGTCCTATATTGAGCGCCAAGAGGCTTGCTGCGACGCCGTAGAGCACGGGAGCTTCGAAGATATCGGCATCGGGCATTGCGACTGCGTTGGTTGCGCATTCCAAGACTTCGGGGATATTGCTAAACACGGTGAGGTTTGCGCCGGCGGCTTTTGCTCTTTGAGCCATAGTTGTGAATTCTGCGACGCAATTGCCCTTGGGAGCAAGCAAAATTACGTTTGCGGTCTCGTCGAGAAGGGAAAGCGGACCGTGCATAAAGTTGGAAGTCGCAAAAGAGCGACTGAAGATATAACAGCATTCCGTCAACTTCAAAGCGCATTCGTCACTTGTGCCGAGCATAGTGCCGCGGGAAAGTACGATAGCGTCTTTGGAATTTTGCAATTTTTTAGCTACGTCTTTGATTGTCGGGGTGAGGTCGAGTATTTCTTGAATTCTATCTGCCAATTTGTCGTAGTAGTCTACTTCGAAATTACCGGAGAGCGTGCTTGTGAGCATATACAAAGCAAAAAGTTCGCCGATGTAGGTCTTTGTCGCAGCGACGCTCTTTTCTTCTTCTACGTCCAAAAACAGGTGGAAGTCTGCCATTTTGGCAACGGGGCTATCCTCGTTGTTGGTTACGGCAATAGTCATTGCGCCGTTCTTAATAGCGTTTTCCGTTACGGCAATGGTATCTTTGGACATTCCGCTTTGTGAAATGACAACCATACACGTATGTTTCATGTCAATATCTTTATTGTATATCGTCGTGAGAGACGGACGGTATAAGCCGACGTGTATGCCCGTAACGATAGGGCATACGAAAGAGAATACCGTTGCCGCATTGTCGGACGTGCCTCTTGCCAGCGTCAAAATATTGGTAATGCCTCTTTCCTTAAACGCCTTGTAAATCTCCGGCAAGACGGGCTTGCAGGCTTTTATAGTGCGTTTCATCATAGTAGGCTCACTGAAAATTTCTTGTTGCATTAAAGTGGTCATATTTTACCTCTCAACTAGTATTTATTTTTATATTATATTATGTATATTATATCATAAGTTGTCAGTATAATCAATATATACTTTTGTATTATATGTAAATAAAAGCAAATGTATTCACTCAATGTAATAAAGAATGTACGAATTGCTCTGCCATACGTCCCGATTTTATTCCGTTGCGGATTGCCCAAGTCAACGCCTTTTTATCGAGCTCAGCCTCGTCTATTTCAATGCCGCATCTCTTTGCAAGTTCGTGCACTATATTGAGAAACTCCTGTTGGTCGGGAGACGGATAATATATCGACAGCCCGAAGCGCGCTACGAGAGAGAGTTTTTCGTTCTTGGTATCGGACTTATGAAGTTCGTCCATAGGGTCTATGTCGTTGCCGTCGCTGTAATGTTCTTTGATAAGGTGTCTGCGGTTGGACGTAGCGTATATCAGCACGTTGTCGGGCTTGACTTCAAGTCCGCCGTCGATGATTGCCTTGAAATATTTATATTCCACCTCGAAGTCGTCGAATGACAGGTCGTCAAGATAAAGAATATACTTATAGTTGCGACTTGAGATTTTGCTGATGAGGTCGCTTATATACATAAATTGATGTTTGTAAAGTTCGATTACTCTCAAGCCGTCTTCATAAAACTCGTTGATAAGCGCTTTTATCGTCGAGGACTTACCCGTACCCATATCTCCGTAGAGAAGCACGTTGTTTGCCTTCTTGCCGTCGAGAAAAGCCTTGGTATTTTGCAATACCTTTTGCTTTTGCAATTCGTATCCCACGAGGTCGTCGAGGCGCTTGGTGTCCATGCAGGTGATGGGAATGAGTTTTGCGCGATTGTTCTCGTCGACCACTCTGAAGGCTTTGTTTAGCCCCAATTCGCCGACGCCGTATGCGCGGTAAAAATCTATAGCAGTATTCAAAAAGTCTTGCGTGGTCTTGCAATTTGACAGCTTTTCGGTAAACTGCGCAATCAAATGCGCGTATGGCAACGACGATTGCGCGATTGAGCTTTGGAAATCTCTTATTGAATTGGCTCTGCTTTCCATAGTAGGAAGCAATGAGGGGGAAGTGTTAAAAAGATCCATAAGTATACGGAAGTCGTCGTACGCAAAAGATAGCAACGTACCGTTGATATGCTCTTTGCGCTCGCACGCCAAAGAAAAGGTATTTTCGTTGTTGGCAATGAAATATGCGATATAGTATTGCCAACAGTTGCCGCATACAGCGTGCTTTTCGGCAAAATCAACCAACTGTCCAATCAAGTCGAATGCTTGAAGATCGTTTTGGGGATAATCCGCCAAGTCCTTTAAAAGAGACTCTTTTAAGTCGAATAGTCTTAAGTTTTTTACTGATTTCAACATCATATTCCACCTCGTGTCAGTTATGATTATATACTATAAAACGTCCACTATGCAAGGGATAAATTTAAGTTGAAATACTTTTGTTTTCCCATTGCCAAATTTTGTGTGTTGAAGTGTGAAATTTTCGATGTTAAAATTAAGGTACAGTAAGACTTTGGCTTGACGGCGGGAGAGAAACCGTCGTCTTGCGGGAGGAGAAGATGATAAAGAAAATATCCAAATTGACGATGATCGCGTTGTTGATGGGTGCAATATTGGCGATGGGCGCAGTGGGCTGTCAAAGCCGGCTTTCGCCGCAGAATAAAGTTGAATTTGACGATTGGGGCGTGGATTGGAATGGCTATAATCCCAACGTAAATCCGCCTCAGATAGGCGAAGGGCTAACGCCCGAGATCACCGTACCAAACAACGGCGGGCAAGAGAGCGAAGTGCCGCCAAGCGAGGTAATCCCTACGACCAATCCCGTTTCCTATACCGCAATGATAAAGAGCGCGACCAATAACCTTAACGTGCGTTCTGCGCCGTCTACTGGCGGACAGGTGCTCGGCATGTTGGATAAGGGGGATATGGTGAGATACGAGGGCTTGCAAAACGGCTGGTATAAGACGGTTTATAAGCAAAAGACGGCGTATATCTATGCGGGCAATAACTATGCTGACGTGGTATATATGAAGCAAGGCAGCGATAAGGTGGAAAGCGTAATTTCCGTGGGAGAAGAGCTGTTGGGGTATCCCTACGTTTGGGGAAGTCAACGCTATCATTGGGGCAACGGAAAGCTCAACTCAAGCTTTGTTCAAGGTCAATACGACTGCTCTGCGCTCATGCAATATATGTTCTATAAAGGCGCGGGAGTGCTTATGGATCTCAATACCCGCACGCAAGTTCTGCAAGGTAAAAAGGTCGCGCTTGCCGACTTGCAAAGAGGCGACGTAATGTTCTTCACCAACGACAGCAGATACGCTTATTCGGGTGTGGAAAGAGTGGGGCACGTGGCGTTGTATCTTGGAGATAATTACATACTTCACACGGCTTCCGACCATGCGGTAATAGAGGAGATAAGCGCGAAAAGATGGAGTTATTTCATAGTGGCAAAACGCTTTATATAGATATGGACAAAACGGTAAAATATTGTCAGATAATTATTTTGACAGATGCAAGCATTGCCGTAAAATAAAGTTGTGCAATATCGCAAAATGCGTAACAGTATGCGTTTTTAAAGAGTGGCGCAATAAAAAACTAACATATGGACAAAACAGTGCAATAAAGTTTACTCTCGGCATTATAAATTTGCCATAATAAATAGTAAAACTACCTCCAAAAACTTACTAGTACGCCGAGAGTTTTCCTCCCTGTATAATCAAGCCTAAAGATGGGCAAGATTGATACGGGGAGGATTTTTTTATGAAAGCAATCGACAAGAGTAATACGTATGAAAATATAATCAAAGAGCTGGAGAGCAGAGGCAAGAATATGGCGGTGCTGGGCGTCTTTGCGGATAGGGCAAGAGAGCAGGGATATTTTACCGTCGCCGATAAGCTTGACGAAATTGCCCGTCAAGAGAGCGAGCATTGTAGAGCGCTTTATAGAATAATGCAAGAAGGGGACGAAGTGGATACCCTTGCCAATCTCATTTACTGCGCGGGACAATTGCACGCGTCGTCTAAGAGATTGAAAGACGCCTTTGCCGTCACTGCAAGACAAGAGGGATTCGAATACGTCGCAGGAATAATAGAAGAAGTCGCCAAAGTCGACAGCGCGACTGAAGAAGAACTTAAGGGAGTTATGTCGGACTTGAAGGTCGGCAAATTATATAAAGACGGCAAAGTCGTAAAGTGGCAATGTATAAAGTGCGGATATGCGTCTCAAGGCGCAAATGCGCCGGAGATATGCCCGTTATGCGCGTCGCAGAAAGGTTTTTTCAGGAAGTTGCAAAAATAGTCGTTGATTTATTTCCTTGCGCCGTGCTATAATACTTTCAAATGAAAATTTTGATTATCGACGACAACAACAGATCCAATCAAAGTATTGCGGAGATTCTCGGCAAACTCGGCTCTTGCGACATCGCGTCCGACGGTGTCGACGGGCTGTATATGGCTGAATCAAAAATATACGACCTCGTCGTACTTGAATTGATATTGCCTAAAAAGAGCGGATTTGAAATAATCAGAGATTTGAGAAAGAGCAGTAACTGCCCGATTCTCATCGTATCGGCTTTAAATTCGGTAGATAAAAGAATCGAGGGTCTGCGGTTGGGCGCGGACGACTACATAACGAAGCCCTTTAATAAAGACGAGCTGTTGGCAAGGGCGGAAGCAGTATTGCGTAGATATAACAATAATTTCCACAGTAAATACGTTCATCACGATATAGAGCTTGATTATAATACCAAAATGCTCAAGATAAAGGGTGAATACGTCAAGCTTACGGGAAAGATTTACGATATCCTCGAGTGCTTGGTGCGCAGTCGCAATATAATCGTCCCCAAAGAACAGCTTTTCAACAAAATCTGGGGACTAGACAGCGAGACGGTGATAACCGTCGTGGAAGTATACGTCTCGAAATTGAGGAAATTACTCGAAGATCACAATTGCGGAGGGTATCTCAAGACAGTCAAGAATCTTGGATATATGTGGTCTGATACGAAATTCGCCGACAGTTATTAGTACCAAGATAAAGCAGTATTTATTCTCTTTTAAGAAACTTTTAATAAATCCAATGTAAAATTTATGTAAAATTTAAAAAAGCATTTTAACGCATTTTTAGTGCTATTCATCGCTTCGCATACTAGATATTGTGTAAGATGTGCTAAAAATATCCCTCGTGGTTATCGTCTGTCGTACGCGTATATATAGGCGACAAAAAAGTTTAAGGTTTGTTTAAGGTACATATTTTAAAATAAACGTGAAATAAAACAGCATTCATAAGTGAGGGAATTATGAAAAAGACCAAGTTAATTACAGCAATAGTGTTGATAGCAGTTATGGTGATTGCTATGTTCGCTGCGCTCGTTGCTTGCAAGCCGAACGGTGATACGGGAAACGGCGGCACTGAGAGCGGCGTTCCCAGCGGAAGTACAAAACCGTCTAAAGATCCTAACTCAGGAAATGATCCCATACAGCCCGGACCTCCGGGTGACCGACCGCCGGATGACGACCCAGTCGATCCGACGCCACCACCGTCAATGAGCCCTATAGACGTATTCAACAAGGTTATCGATTCGGTTGAAGTGCCGGAACAGGCTCTCAATA
>CAMWSW010000067.1 GCA_947176975.1 uncultured Clostridia bacterium
CCCATAAGACAATGGCAGTCTTGGGGCAAACGCAGGGAATACGCAGACAGTTTTGACTGCGCTTGGTTCCACATCACCGGTCAAGTACCGCAAAAGGCAAAGGGTAAGAGCGTAATATGCAGAATCAAGTTGCAAGGCGAAGGCTTGGTATTCAATCCCGACGGCATAGTTTTGCAAGGCATCACCCAAGTATTGAGCAAGGGCGACGTATTCCACTCTCTCATAGCAAAACAACGCATTGATATCACCGACAAATCCACGGGCGATGAAAAAATCGACCTTTACGTCGACGCAGGTTTCAACGGAAAGTTCAGAATACGCAAATGTACTGCGCATTTGAGACGTTGCGATATCTGCATCCACGACGAAGAGATAAATCAATATTACTACGACTACATCGACTTGTTCTTTATAATGACGATACTCGACAAAGAGAGCGAGAGATATAAAGAAATCGACAAGGCATTGGCGCAAAGCTATAAAATATACAAGAAACAAGGCGTTAAGGCGGCAAGAGAATTTTTGAAGCCCACGATTGAAAAGAAGCCCGAATATGAAGCTACGACATATTATTGCATAGGTCACGCGCATATCGACCTTGCTTGGCTGTGGCCTATAAGAGAGACCAAGAGAAAGGTTGCGCGCACTTTTGCAAACCAAATCCGCAACCTTGCTATATATGACGGATTCTATTTCGCAGAGTCTCAACCTCAAATGTTCGAGTGGCTCAAAGAAGATTATCCCGAGCTTTTTGAGAGAGTCAAAAAGTACGTGCTTGATGGTAGAATAGAACTTCAAGGCGGCATGTGGGTCGAGAGCGACACCAACCTCACGGGCGGAGAATCTTGGGTCAGACAGTGCTTATATGGTCAGAAGTATTGGAAGGAAAACTTTGACTTCAAATCGAGAATGTGTTGGCTGCCCGACGTATTCGGCTTCCCCGCAACTCTTCCGCAGGTACTCAAGAAGAGCGGAATGGATTACTTCATGACGATCAAACCGACGTCCAACGATTTCAACAGATTCCCCTACCGTTCCTTCAATTGGAAAGGACTTGACGGCACGACTTTGCTTTCGCACATGGAACCGCTTGGCGATTACAACGCAGGCAACTCACCGCTCGCAATCTATAAGTCGGAAGACAGAAACTCCGAAAAGGATATTCTCGACAAAGCTCTATTGATTTACGGCGACGGCGACGGCGGCGGCGGTCCTGGCGAAGGACATCTTGAATATATGATGCGTCACAAAAAGAATATCGACGGATTGGCTCCCTGTAAGCCTTCTCCTGCCGTCAACTTCTTTGACGATATCAAGGATATGGCTCATGTATTGCCTACGCACGAGGGCGAACTGTATTACGAAAGACACCAAGGCTGTTATACTTCTCAAGCAAATGCAAAGAAGTGGAACAGACGTATCGAAGAGAAACTGCACAAACTCGAGTGGCTTGGCGCGGTGGCTTTCCTCAGCGGTATAAGTTATGACAGACAACAAGTTGAGAAGATATGGAAAGAAGTACTCTTGTATCAATTCCACGACGTACTTCCCGGCTCGTCTATCAAGAGAGTCTATGACGAAGCGTACGCAAGATATCAGATTATGTACGACGAACTCTCGGAGATTGAAAAAACTATGCTCTCCTCAATGGCGTCGGATAAATCGACGAGCGCTATCAATCCCGTAGACTTCGACAGATGCGAATACGTCAAAGTGGGCGACGAGTGGTATATGGCAGATCTCAAAGCTCACTCCGTCGGCAAACTTGCTCCCGCAAAACTTGACACAAGCCAATTTGCATACAGTGAAAATACTATTGAAAACGCCAACCTCAAAGTCACCTTTGGCGCAAACGGCGAAATAATTTCACTTATCGACAAGACGCAAAACAAAGAACTCGTCAAGGAATATTTCAACAAACTCGTAGTATACTCCGACCCGTTCAAGTACTACAATGCGTGGGATATATCTTGGGGCAAGGATAAAGACACCAATTATATGATGATGAAGAAGTGGGAGTTCAAGCTGACGTCCGCCAATACCTATATCGACGGCGCATATCTCGTGAGAGAAAACTCCTTCAAATATCATAACTCGTCTTTAGTACAAAAAGTCACCTTGAGAATAGACGGCGACGTCGTCAACTTTGACACCACAGTTGATTGGCAAGAAGAACTCAAAATGCTCCGCGCCGACTTCGTACCCACCGTATTTGCAGACATCGTCAAGTGCAATATCCAATTCGGCAACTTCGACCGCACGACGAGCGAAGCCGACAAGGACGAAGCTTACAATCCTGATTGGGCGCAATTTGAGGTATGCGCGCACAAGTTCGTCAATATCGACGGAGAGGATTACGGATTTGCTCTTCTCAACAATTGCAAGTACGGTCACCGCGCAAAGGAAGGTTTCTTATCGCTTGCTCTTCTCCGCGCGCCGATATTCCCCGACCCGACTTGCGACAGAGGCTCTCATTCATTTAGTTACGCCATCTATCCGCATAAAGCAAAGTTCGAAGACACCGACCTTATGGCAAAGGGATATTGTTTCAACAATCCTATCGACGTAATCGAAGAAAATCTCGAGATAGATACTCTTGTCAAATTCGATAGCAAGAATATCGTAATCGAGACAATTAAAGTAGCAGAAGACGAAGAAGGTATCGTCGTAAGAGCTTACGAAAGCCTCGGTCAAACCGTCACGACAGCTATTGACATCAACTTCACTGGTTCGTCAATCTACGAGTGCGATATGCTTGAGAATAAAGAAAAGTTCGTCAAGGGCAAGACCTTTGAATTTGCGCCTTACGAAATCAAGACGATTTATATTAAAAAATAATTATTCAAAACTTAATAAAAACGCGGCGAACCTTTTGGGAACGCCGCGTTTTTAATTAGGTGTAAATTACAAAATCTTTTAAGATTTGTATAATGCTTATTATTTGCAGATTTCGTCAAGTCTGACGGGTCTGCCCTCTTCAAGAGACTTCTTTGCTGCAACGCCGATTACGACTGCTTGCAAGCCGTCCTCTATGCTGACGGGTACAGGCTTGTCGTTGACAACGCAGTCTACGAATTGATTGATTTCATTGACGTACGCCTGCATATATCTCTCCAAGAAGAAGAGCAAAGGCTTTTCTGCGGTTACGCCGTCTGCGTTGGAGACAACGGCATTGGAAGCGCAATCGTTGGAAATTGCCACTTGACCGAGTTCGCCGAAAGCCTCGGCTCTTTGGTCATATCCGTAAGTTGCTCTACGGCAGTTGTCTATTACTGCCAAAGCGCCGCTCTTGAGTCTCAATGTGATGACTGCGGTGTCGATGTCGCCTGCTTCGCCGATAGCCTTGTCTACCATTACTCCGCCCATTGCGAATACGCTCTCGACTTCTTCGCCCGAAAGATATCTTACCATATCAAAATCGTGTATGGTCATGTCGAGGAAAATACCTCCGCTGACCTTTATGTAAGATACCGGTGGAGCGCCGGGGTCACGGGAACAAATCTTAAGCACGTTGAGCGCGCCAATCTTGCCTTGCTTTACAGCCTCTCTGACAGCCATAAAGTTGTGGTCAAAACGACGGTTGAAACCAACTTGATACTTTACCTTACTTCCTTGCAAAGCCTTCTTGACTTCGTTTATCTTTGCGATATCGTGGTCTACAGGCTTTTCGCAGAAGACGTGCTTGCCTGCCTTGATTGCCTCGATAGAAATCGGCGCGTGCGTATCCGTAGAAGAACAGATAAGTACCGCATCGATGTGGGTGTCATTGAGTATGTCGTGATAATCCTTGGTAGTCTTCTCTACGCCCATACCTTTGAGCCACTTTTCAGTTTCCTCATTCATAAACGGGTCGGCAACTGTCTTAACCGTTGCGCCCTTTGCATAACACATAATTGATTCGCAGTGAACTTTACCAATTCTACCTGCTCCGATAATTCCTATATTTATCATAATTTTAAACCTCTATTATTTACTTTATAATCGGTTGAGATTTCTCCACTACACTGCGTTGCGGTCGAAATGACAAGAATATAATCCTTATACTTTTCTCCAAGCATCACGCGAGTGTGGAGAGTGCTGTGATTTTCGCTTTAGCTAGGGCGAGCGGTGGCGTCAAGTGTACTTGCCGTACACGTCGCCACCCCGAGACCCGAAGATCAAGCGGAAGGCGCAGTGCTATACGCACTCGCCTAGATAGTTCCGTCCCAAGTCGAAACTTTGGTCGACTTCGCTTCGTGCTCGTCAAACCAGTGCGTCGTAACCGTCTTGCTGTCTGTGTAGAACTTGAAAGAATCTCTGCCGAGGCAGTGGAGATCGCCGAAGAAGGAATACTTGTGACCGGTGAAGGAGAATACGCCTACAGGTACGGGAATACCTACGTTGACGCCTACCATACCGCCGTGGGTATAGCGTACGAATTCTCTTGCGTAATATCCGTTTTGCGTATAGATTACCGAGCCGTTAGCGAACGGATTAGCATTCATAACCTCAAGTCCTTCTTCAAAGGTCTTTACTCTCTTGATACAAAGTACAGGTCCAAAGATTTCTCTTTGTCCAACGGTCATTTCTTTGCCTACATTGTCGAGAATCGTCGGTCCAAGATAGAAGCCATTCTCAAATCCCTTGACTTTGGTATTTCTGCCGTCAAGCACCAATTTAGCGCCCTCGTCAATACCCTTTTGTATCCACGCCTCAACGCTCTTCTTATGCTCTGCGCTGTATACAGGACCGAGATTGGTCGTCTTGTCGTATGCGGGACCGACTTTGATATTCTTTGCCAAAGACACGAGTTTTTCCACGAGCTTATCAGCAATGCTTTCTTGAGCGACGACTACAGGCAAAGCCATACATCTCTCGCCTGCGCATCCGTAAGAAGCGTTGATAATACCTGCGGCAGTTCTGTCCAAAGCGGCGTCTTCAAGCACGAGCGCGTGGTTCTTTGCCTCGCAAAGACACTGTACTCTCTTGCCATGTTTAGCAGCCGTCTCATAGATATATCTGCCGACCGTCGTAGAACCTACGAAAGTAATGCCGACAACCTTTGGATTGGATATGAGTTCTTGCGTGTCGTTGCGATCGCAGCTCACGATATTGAGCACGCCGTCGGGAAGTCCCGCTTCCTTATAAAGCTCTGCAATTCTCAAAGACGTCATCGGCGTTGCGCCTGCAACTTTGAGTACGATTGCGTTACCGCACGCGATACATACCGGAGCCATCCAGCCCATTGGTATCATTGCGGGGAAATTGAAAGGAGCAATACCTACGAATACGCCCATAGACTCTCTATAGAGCACCGTGTCGTATCCTCTTGACGCGTCCATTAGACTTTCGCCCTGCAAAAGCGACGGCATAGAGCAAGCAAGTTCAGTACCTTCTTTTGCTTTGAGAATATCGCCCTTGCTCTCTTCCCAGTTCTTGCCGTGTTCCGTTGCGCAAAGCTCGGTAAGCTCGTCCATATGCTCAATGAGCAAGTCTCTTACCTTATAGAGAATTTGAACTCTCTTGATTACGGGCACGTTGGACCACTTCTTGTAGGCCTCGTGCGCATTGTCTATTACTTTGCTGACTTCTGCCGTCGTACAACGAGGCATTTGAGCAATTTGCTCGCCCGTAGACGGATTGAAAACGGGATAATACTTATCCGTTGTCGATTGAACAAACTCGTTGTTGGTGAAATAACCGAGTGTCTTTATTGCCATTTGTATATCCTCCTAATTAAAACCTATTAAATTTTTGCTACGTCTTTTATGTATGTTCTCGCCTTGATAGAGTATTCAAGCGGATTTGCTTTTGAGGGGTCTTGCTCTGCCTCGACAATCATCCAGCCTTGATAA
>CAMWSW010000068.1 GCA_947176975.1 uncultured Clostridia bacterium
CCATACTCTTGCGCTTATCAACAACGTTAAAGTCAAGTATCTTGGCAAGAGCGGAGAGCTTACTGGACTTTTGAGGGGTATGAAAGACCTTCCGCAAGAGGAAAGACCGCTTGTTGGTAAATACGTCAATGAGGCAAGAGACGTCATTACTCAACTTACCGAGGAAAAGACAAAAGAACTTGCAGCTGCCGAAATAGACGCAAAGATGCTTGCAGAAGGCGTCGATATCACTCTTGATGGCAAGGGCGAAGACAAGGGAAGTCTGCATCCTTGTACATTAGTTACCAACGAAGTGGTTGATATTTTTACTTCTTTGGGATTTACGCTCGGTCAAGGTCCGGAAATTGAATTTGATAAGTTCTGCTTTCAAATGCTCAATATTCCTCCCGATCACCCCGCAAGAGATATGCAGGACACTTTCTATATTACTGACGACATTCTTTTGCGTACGCACACTTCTTCTATGCAGGCGCGTACTATGATAAATACTCAGCCGCCAATCAGAATCGTATGCCCGGGTAAGGTATATAGACCTGACGACGACGCTACGCACTCTCCTATGTTCCAACAGATCGAAGGACTTGTCGTAGACGAGAAGGTCACACTTTGCGACCTCAAAGGACTTTTGGAGACTTTTGCTCAAAGACTATTCGATAAAAAGACGAAAGTCAGATTCCGTCCGTCATTTTTCCCATTCACAGAACCTAGCGTCGAAGTCGATTTGACTTGCTCGGTCTGCCACGGAAAAGGTTGCAGAATCTGTAAAGGAACTGGTTGGATAGAGATACTCGGCGCGGGCGTCGTAAATCCAAAAGTGTTGGATAATTGTGGTATCGACAGCAAAAAATACAAAGGATTGGCGTTCGGTATGGGCGTTGAGAGAGTTGCTATGATTAAATACGGTATTCCCGATATGAGAATCTTGTTTGAAAATGACGTGAGATTCTTAAAGGAATTTAAGTAGGAGGGAAGAATATGAAAGTTTCATTGAGTTGGTTAAAAGATTTTGTAGATATAGACGTCACCGTAGAAGAACTCGCAGACAAACTTGTGAGATCGGGCTTTGAGGTGGAAGAAATAATTGACGCAAGCGCAAATATGAAGAGAGTTGTGCTTGGCAAAATAGTCAAACTTGAGAAGCATCCAGACGCAGATAAGCTTCAGATTTGTCAAATCGACGTGGGCGAAGCGGAACTCGTGCAAATCGTAACGGGCGCGCAAAACGTCGCAGAGGGCGATCTTGTGCCGGTAGCTTTGGATAACTCCTTGTTGCCTACAGGTCAGGTGATAAAGAAAGGCAAGTTGCGCGGTGTGGCTTCCAACGGTATGCTTTGCTCTGGTGAGGAATTGAAACTCACAGAAGAGGAATATGCGGGCGCAAGCGTACACGGTATTTTGATTATGAACGGAGAAAAATATCCGTTGGGTACAGACATTAACGAGGTGCTTGGCAATGACGACGTCGTGCTCGATATCGGCATAACCGCCAATAGATCCGACTGTAATAGCGTACTCGGCATAGCAAGAGAAATTGCAACCGTGCTTAAAAAGCCGTTGAAAATGCCTGAAATATATTTTGAGACAGACAAAAGCATAAAAGTCGAAGATTTCGTCGACGTCGACGTACAAGATAAGACGCTTTGCCCAAGATACATGGCTGCGGCAGTCAAAGATATAAAGATTCAGAGCAGTCCCGAGATTATTCAAAAGAGACTCAAATCAGTTGGATTGCGACCGATTAATAATATTGTTGATATTACCAATTATATTTTGATTGAGATTGGTCAGCCTATGCACGCTTTCGATAAGAATTATCTTGAGGGCGGTAAGATTATCCCAAGAAGAGCAAAGAACGGGGAGAAAATCGTTGCGCTCAACGAAAAAGAATACGTGCTTGACGATACGATGCTTGTCATTTGCGACCAAAACAAGCCTTGCGCTGTGGCAGGTATCATGGGCGGACTTAACAGCGGTATCAATGATAAGACCAATACTATCGTGTTTGAGTCGGCTAAATTCTTGAGAGACAACATAAGAAGAACTTCAAGAAAGCTGAATTTGCGTTCTGACTCATCTTTCAGATATGAGAGAGGAATTGACTTTGACTCTCAAAGATTGGGTATTATGCGCGCGTTGACGCTGATTTATAAGTATGGTTGGGGTAAGATTGCCGACGGAATTATCGACAGACTTGCGCAAGACCTCACAAGAAACGTAGTGGTATCAAGCGTAGAAGAAATCAACGAGATTTTGGGTATTGAAGTGCCGTCGGAAGTTGTTTTGGAAATTCTCAACAGCTTGCAAATCGAGAGCAGCATTGACAAAGACGGCAAGCTCACTTGCGTATGTCCTGCATTCAGAGACGATATAGAAAATGCCAACGACCTTGCGGAAGAAGTAATAAGGCTGTACGGTTATAATAAAGTTAAAAGCACGTTGCTTAAAGGCGGCAATCAGACGCTCGGCGGTAAAAATCGAGTTGAAAAGAATACCGATATAATTAAGGATATATGCGTAAGCCGCGGTATGAGTGAAATTTTGACGTATTCGTTTACTACGCCAAAGTGCTTTGATATCTTAAAGCTCAAAGAAGACGATTCAAGACGTAATTGTATCAAGCTTCTTAAACCTCTTGGCGAGGATTTGTCAGTAATGAGAACGACTTTGGCGTACAGTATGATATCAATGCTTGCCAGCAACTTCTTGAAGAGCAATAAGAAAGCCAAGTTGTTTGAAATGGCAAACGTATATATACCTAGCGAGCTTCCTATTACTCAACTTCCGACGGAAGTCAATATGCTTGCTTTGGGTAGATACGGAGAGGGAGAAGACTTCTTCACGATGAAGGGTGTAATAGAAGTTATACTTAAGAAATTCGGAATCAAAGCTGAATACAAGAGGTCCGACGTAACTTATCTTCACAAAGGCAGAAGCGCAGAGATATTCGTTGGTAACAAAAATATAGGTTATTTGGGCGAAGTTCATCCCGAGGTCGCAAAGAGCTTTGACGTGCCGGAGAGAATGTATATTGCCGAAATCAATGTGGATTTGCTCAACAAGTTGGCTGATTTCAGTTATTCGTTTGCTCCGATATCAAGCTATCCGCCTGTAGAGAGAGATATTGCTATCGTAGTAGACGAAGCAGTTTTGGCGGGTGACTTGCTTGCTTGCGTGAGAAAAGGCGGCGGTAATTTGCTTGTCGATACAAATATCTTTGATATATACCGCAATGAAAACGCGATTGGCAAAGGCAAGAAGAGCGTGGCAATATCTTTGGTATTCCGTTTGCCTGACAGAACTTTGACGGACGACGAGGTAAATTCCAAGATCAACAGAATCTTGACAAAACTCTCAAGCGAATTTTCGGCAGTACAAAGATAATAATAATTTTGTATTATATGCGCCTCACCTTGTGTGGGGCGCGTTTTATATTCAATAATATCGCAAAAACGCTATAAAATATTAGGATTTTATGATATACTGAAATTATGTTGGAAGTATTGGCTCCCGTTGGGAATATTCAAGCCTTGAAAGCCGCAATATACGCAGGCGCAGATGCCGTGTATTTGGGACTTGACTTGTTCAATGCAAGAATCAAAGCCGACAACTTTAATAAAGATAATATTGCCTATTGGGTAGACTATTGTCACTTGTTCGGTGTCAAGGTTTATTTAACTTTCAATACCAATATCAAACAGTCGGAGAGAGAAATTTTTGCACAATACGTCGATATTTCCGCAAAAGCAGGCGTAGATGCCTTCATAGTGACAGATCTTGGCTGTCTTGATATTCTAAAAAAGTATGATATACCTTTGCATGGAAGTACGCAAATCGGAGTGCATAATCTTGCGGGCGCAAAAGTGCTCGAAGACCTGGGATTTACGCGTGTAGTGCTTGCAAGAGAGACTTTGGATTGTGATATCGCCGAAATCAGAAAAAATACTCGACTTGAGATTGAGCATTTTGTTCACGGGGCTTTATGCGTGTGTTTTTCCGGCGCTTGTCTTATGTCTAGTATGATGAGCGGAGACAGCGGCAATCGCGGACGCTGTAATCAGCCTTGCAGATTGAAGTATTCGTCAAGTTTTTCATCGAAAGAGAGTTATCTTTTATCGCCGAAGGATCAATGCTTGATTGATAAAGTGGGTGAATTATCTAAACTCGGCGTTGACAGTCTAAAGATTGAGGGCAGATTAAAACAACCGCATTACGTCGGAGAAGTGGTAGCGCAGTATCGTAGGGCTGTTGATAGCTTTTTGCTTGGAAATGATGATGAGATAGACTATAATGCGCTCAAAACTGCGTACAATAGAGGTGATTTTACCCTTGGATATAATTATCAAGGCTCAAAAGACATTATGTACGACAAAGTCAATAGTAATATCGGACTGGAAGTCGGCAAGGTATTAGCAATATCAAAGTGCGCCGCTACGCTTGAATTAAACAGAGAATTGAATAAGGGCGACGGGGTAAAGATAATTTATGACGGTAAAGAAGTCGGCGGACTTGCCATAACCAATATAGAGAAGATAGGAAGGAATTATAAAGTTAAAGATTTTGGAAATTATCCTATCGGAAGCAGCGTTCACCTCACTTTGGATAGCAAACAGGTAGATAAATACAAGAATGTTAATCCCAAATTATCCATAAAACTGCAATTTACAGCAAAACTAGGCGAAAAGACATCTTTGATTGCAAGTTACAGAGATATACAAATCGAGGTAAATGGAGAAGCTCCACAAAGCAGCATTTCGCAATCTGCAAATTACGACAGTGTGGCAAAGCAGTTATTGAGACTTGGGGATAGCATTTTCAGCGCAGAACTTGACGTGATTATCGACGACAATCTTTTTATCCCCGCGTCGCTCCTCAATAATTTGCGGAGAAGCGCAGTAGAAAAGTTGAACCAAGAAATTTTGAAAGTATACGATTTGCATAAGCAAAGAGTAGGTTATTCAGACGCTTTGGATTGCTATTACGACAAGAATAATAATGTTAATAAGAACATTGTATTTGTTGAGATTGACGTCAATAATGATTCTTTAGAAGCGTTAAGCAATCTTGAGCAAAAATTCAACTTGGCAGTTAATTTTACTGATTATATGGCTAATTTTGATGAGATATTTACAAAAACGTATTTAATTGAGAAAACTATAGAAAATATATATCTTAAATTGCCGAGAGTCGCGAGAGGGAGAGACTATAAGATAATCGATAATTGGCTTGCAAATAACCTTGATAAATTCGACGGAATACTAGCGGATAATCTCTACGGAGTATTTCTTGCAAAAAAATACGGCAAGTCGCTTATAGGCGGAATAGGTCTCAACGTCTTTAATTCAAATTATGCTGATTGCGTGGGGTTGGATTATTATATCAATTCCGTGGAGTTGACAAATAAAGAGGCTGTTGGGGGGATGGCATATGCTTACGGTAAATTGCCTATTATGACGCTTTTGCATTGTCCAGTACAAATCAATACAGGCTGTAACTGCGGCAACTGTAAGTATTCGGGTAAGTTTAGCTATTTTGACAAGCGTGGAGAGTATGAGATTGAGAGGATAAAAGTTGCAAATTGTCAGTTTATCTTATTAAATCAACAAATTGTCGATATTAGGAATAAAATCTCCATAATTGATGGCAATTATTATATCAATTTGCATGATTGCAATGGTGATCAAATAAGCAGTATTCTTGATAATTTTTGCAAGAAATCTGGCAATAGTGTCGATAATTCAACATACGGGCATTTATTTAGAGGGGTAAAATAGGCTATATGGCAAAATTTATAAATAGAAAAAGTTTAAAAGTGTTGGAGTATGATAAGAT
>CAMWSW010000069.1 GCA_947176975.1 uncultured Clostridia bacterium
CGTCAAATTCTCGCTTGCGTCTGCCGTCCTTAACTTTTCCACGAAGTCTACGATAACTTTGTCGCCTTGCAAACTATCTGCGTTAAGTCCCAGCATAGTCACGTCGTTGCCAATAAAATTAGCTACCTCGTAAAACGCCGATTGAGAATAATCGCCCTCGATATAGTAATCGCAAGCCTTATATTTCTGTCCGCCTTTGATAGAAAAGACCTTGTAATTGTCGTTGACGATATCAATACCGAACTTTTTGAGCGATACCAAAGTCAAATCAAGATATCCCACCGACTGTAAATTACCCTCGATTATTATCTTGCTGTCGCCCTCAAGCAACGGCAACGAGAATAAAAGTCCCGTGATGAATTGCGAACTTACTCCGCCGTCGACGTGATATTCTTTGCTTTTCAACTGCCCTTTGACGCTCAAATCCAAAAGATGATTGTCGTTCAAAAGACTTTTGTCGATATACTCGACGCCCTGCTCATTACAAATATCTTTGTAAATCGTCATGGGTCTCTCACCCAACTTACCTCTTCCGACGAAGGTATTCTTCCCGTCGTTGAGAGAAAGCGCAATTGGCAAAACAAATCTCAACGTCGATCCCGATTCTTTGCAATCGAAAGTCAAGTCTGAAGATATCTTTTGCGCGTTGCCCTCAATCTCCAAAGAGCCGTCTTTAACGTCGATCTTCGCTCCCAAATTGCGCATACAGTCTATCGTAGCGATTATATCGTCGCTCAAAGCCACGTTGGAAATGACGCTCTTGCCGCGCGCAAGACAGGCGCAGATTATCGCTCTGTGCGCCAAGCTCTTTGAGGGGGGAATAACCACGCTTCCTTTAAGTTTTGTCGGTGTTATTTTGACGTCCATATTACTTGAGAAAGTACTCCTCGGTCGTTGGATAGGTATAGCTCTCGCCTATTTCTTTGAGCAAAACAACGTTGAGCTTTTTGCCCAAATTCTTTTTATCGCTCTTGATTGCGCTCAATACGTCTTTAGCATTTACGGGGTCTGACGTGGGCAAGCCGTATTGTCTCAATATGCTTTCTATTCTGTCAGCCGTACCATTTGCAGTCTGTCCCAATCTCTCGGATATTCTCGTGATGTACGCCATACCGATAGCCACGGCTTGTCCGTGCGAATATCCCGTGAAATTGTAATACTTCTCTATTGCGTGTCCGTAGGTGTGTCCGAAATTGAGCAGCATCCTCTCTCCGTTGTCTTTCTCGTCGACTTCGACTACGCGTCTTTTTATATCGCAACAGGTATAGACAATGTCATCCACTTTGTCCATAAATTCTTGACGCGATTTTACGCCTTCCAAGACCTCAAAAAGCGACTTGTCTTTTATACAACCGTACTTGATTATCTCCGCCATACCGTCGACATAGAATCTGTCGGGCAAGTCGTAAAGTACGTCGGTGTCTATTAATACCAACTTGGGTTGATAAAAACTGCCTACGAGATTTTTGCCTTCTGGCAAGTCAACGGCTACCTTTCCGCCCACGGAACTATCCACCTGCGCAAGCAACGACGTAGGTACTTGCACGAAGTCTACGCCGCGCAAATACGTCGACGCAACAAAACCGCCGAGATCGCCAATTACGCCTCCGCCGAGAGTAATCACCTAATCGCGGCGCGTGAGATTGAACTCAATCATACTCGAGTAAATGGGATATATCGACTTGATGTTCTTCGTAGGCTCTCCCGCCTCAAGTACCATAAGTTTGCAATCGTAGCCCTTTGCGATAAGGCTATCCATCACGACGTTAGCGAATATGGGCGCAACGTTGGAATCGCTCAAAATAAATACCTTGCCGCCTCTACTCGTCACATAGTCGCCTATCTTGGACAAGTGATTTTTGCCAATGAGTATGTCATAGCTGTTTTCGCCGAGATTTACTCTCAATGTCTTCATATTTGCCTCTTTTTAAACTATATCTTTATATAAAGATTCTTCGACTTCGTTACACTCCGCTCAGAATGACTCATTCAAGGTGTACGTCTCACTTTAAATGCGTCGCCATTAGCGTAGCCGAAGAGTCTAACTAATCTCCGTCGATATATTAAGGTATATCAAATATATATTACTATAAAAAGCGAACCTTCGCAAGTATTATCCTAAATGTTGATAAATATTGTTTTATATCGCAATATCGTCGAGCATTTCGTCTTCGGCTCTTGCAAGCGAAAGAAGCCGTCTTTTGTAGGCTATCATCATACAAATAAAGCAAAAACTTCCGCCTATCACCCAACTGCCCGTCGGCGCCCAATACATACCCTCAAGTTCCCATATATGCTCGAATAGATACGACAGCGATATTCTGAATATTATTGACAGCATTGTGGACAGCACGAAGGTCTTGAGCATACCTATCGCCTTGAACATTGCTTGGCTCTGCACTATTATGCACATTAGCATATATCCCCAACCTATTGCCACAAGATAGCCCGTGCCCGACGCAATGACCTCTGCGTTGTCGTCGAAAAGCCCTACCAATCCTTTTGCCGTCAAGACTGTGAAGAGTGTGGAAAATACTCCGAAGAACGCTACCGCAACCCAACTTGCTCTATATCCCCGCACGACTCTCTTATACTTCTTTGCGCCGTAATTTTGCGCAACGAAGGTGGTCAAAGCGTTGGTATATCCGCGCATGGGCGTTTGCAACAGCGCATCAAGACGAGTACCCGAGTTGACGCCTGCGACGATATCTTCTGGATATGTATTGACAAGTCCTTGAATGGCAAGTCTGCCCACGTATACGAATACTTGTTGAATAGACATTGACAGCGAGTAGGAAGTGATTTCAAAGATTATGCCCTTGTCTATCTTCAAATCATCCTTTTTGATTCGCAACATCTCGAATTTTTTGTGAGTGTAGATAATGCAAAGCACTGCCGAAAGCATTTGCGCAAAGACGGTTGCCATTGCCGTACCTTCTATGCCCCATTTGAATACCACGACGAAAAGCACGTCCAAAAGCGCATTGAACGCGACCGACACGAATAAGAAAACGAGCGGCGTAAAACTGTCGCCTATCGCGCGTACTGAAAAACAATAAAAATTGTATAAATAAGTGAAAATTGCGCCTGCAAATACTATCTTGAGATAATTGTCCGCGCCGTGCAAAAGCGTGTCGCTTGTGTTGAGTAACTTCAAGAACGGACGGGATAAACCTATGCTTGCCGCGCTCAACACAAGAGTGAAAATTACGCCTATTACGAGAGCGTTGCCCATTACCTTTTTGAGCGCGCCGTAGTCCTTGTCGCCAAAGTGCCTAGACATAATGACGCTGCCGCCCATTGCAAAACCAATCAGCAAAAATATGATTATATTCATTACGGGACTTGCCACGCCGAGCTCCGCCAATGCGCCCGTGCCAATAAATCTGCCCGCGACGATAGAGTCAACAACGTTGTATAGTTGTTGACAGAAATCGCCTATGATAAGTGGTAGTGAAAATTTGATTATCGCCTTCGCCGGACTTTGAGTCAACAGCGGAGTCTTGGATATTGCGCCGTCCATTGTATTCCCTTAAAGCTTTATATATACAATATACGCCGATAAGAAAATTTTGTTGATTATCTCCTGTTAAGAGCAGAAACCAAAGCCCTTACACTTGCTTCGATAATATCATTGTGAATACCCACGCCCCAAACAAGCCCATGGGTCTCTTCTATCTCTATGCAGACGTACGCGACGGCTTGAGACTTGGATGTTTTGGTGCGCGCGTGTTCTTGATACTCGACGATATGATAGGTATTGCCAATGATGCTCTTAATAGCATTGCTGACTGCGTCGAGTCTGCCGTTGCCGTTTGCGTGAGCCGTGATTGGACTAGCTTCGCCAATAGTCATGGTGACTGCCGTCTTGATTTCGTTGCCTTCGATGCCTTCGTTTTGCTTATAGTGATGCTCTATTATCTTGATAGGCTTCTCTACGTTGACATAGTTGTCTTCAAAGACCTTGTATACCTCGTCGGGCATAAGTTCTTTGTGAGCGTGGTCGGATACGCTCTTGACGGCATAACCGAAATTCTCTCTCATCTTGGGAGGCATAACGATACCGAAACGCTCTTCCATAAGGAATCCTATACCGCCCTTACCGGATTGTGAATTGATACGAATTACGTCGCCCTCGTATTCTCTGCCAACGTCCTTGGGGTCGATTGGAAGATACGGCACGCTCCAATGGTCGGGATGCTTTTGTTCTCTCCACTTCATACCCTTGGCGATAGCGTCTTGGTGCGATCCCGAGAATGCAGCAAACACGAGTTTGCCTGCGTATGGGTGTCTGTCGTGGACTTTGAGATCGGTCACTTTCTCGTACATTGCGACTATCGGCAAGATATCGCTGAAATCCAAGTGCGGATCTACGCCGTGCGTATACATATTGAGCGCAAGCGTGATTATATCTACGTTGCCCGTACGTTCGCCGTTGCCGAACAACGTACCCTCTATTCTGTCTCCGCCTGCCAACAAGCCCAGTTCGCTGTCAGCCACTGCGCAACCTCTGTCATTGTGCGGATGCAAGGATATGATCAAATTCTCCCTGTCGATAAGCGACTTGCACATATACTCAACTTGGCTTGCATATACGTGCGGCAAGGACATTGATACCGTGACGGGCAAGTTGATGATGACTTTTCTCTCGGGAGTAGGTTTCCAAATTTTGATGACTTCGTTGCAAATATCCCTTGCAAATTCCATTTCCGTACCCGTAAAGGATTCGGGAGAATACTCGAATATAAACTCGCCGTCCATCTTGGACGCGTATTCGTTGAAGAGCTTTGCTCCGCTCTTGGCAATTTCGATGATTTCTTCGTTGGACTTTTTGAATACTTGCTCTCTTTGCGCAACCGACGTGGAATTGTAAAGATGCACGATTGCCTTCTTGACTCCTCTCAATGCCTCAAAAGTCTTGGCAATGATATGCTCTCTCGACTGCGTAAGCACTTGAATCGTCACGTCGTCGGGAATAAGATGCCTGTCTATTAACGCGCGCAAGAACTCGTATTCCGTCTCGCTTGCAGCGGGAAAACCAACTTCGATTTCCTTAAAGCCCAATTTGCATAGCAACGTGAAAAACTCCAATTTCTGCTCAAGACTCATAGGCACAACCAATGCTTGGTTGCCGTCGCGCAAGTCAACACTACACCATATCGGCGCTTTGTCGACGTACTCCTTCTTTACCCAATCGTTGCACTCAAACGGAGGCATATAATAACCTCTTTGGTACTTTTCTACGTTTTTCATATTTTGCTATGCTCCTTTATTCTCTGTTCCTATATCATAAAATTCCATAAGATTTAAGCGTCGCCAAATGCCTCAATACTTCGTTAATACTCCTCGACAGAGCTCTGCTATGCCTTCGTCGCATTGCCTCGTCTTGCACGCATTTTTCTTGCTTAATTCACTGCGTATCTTATGTGATTTTATGCTACAGTCACAATTATTTACTTTTTTGTAAGCGGTTGAGATTTCTCGACTAAAGAAAAACGCCTCTCGCAATTTGCTTGCAAGAGGCGAACCTGTCCGCTGTACCACTCTTTTTCATATCCACGGCTAACACCGATTTACGATACCTCAACGCTATAACGGGCTTACCCGACACTCTTTTACTTAAGTTCTAAGAGGCGACTCAAAGGCGAGTTGGCTTTTTATGTCTTGCTGTCTCGCACCTACCGACAGTTCTCTGCAAAGACTTCAAAGTTAGTATTCCTTGTCATTGTCTTTAATATCCAATTGCATATAGTTTAGTATATATTTAATGC
>CAMWSW010000070.1 GCA_947176975.1 uncultured Clostridia bacterium
ACATTATATTTTATAGCAAGAACGATGAACGTTGGTATAACCGATTTATTAAAGAAAAATTGATTGAGATTTCTCCACTGCGGTCGAAATGACAAAAGCGCGAGCATTCTCTCGCTTTATAATAAATTTTTTATCCGCTCAAAAAAGCAACTTGCGACTGCGGAGATTGGTGTGATTTTCGTCCGTGCAAAGGCGAAATGAAGTCGTCAAGTGTACTTGCCGTACACGTCGACTTCTTGAGTCCTGCAGTTAGGGCGGAAGGCGCGCCTATATACGCAGTCGGTTACTAAGTATTTTATTATTTTCCAAGGCAAAACTTGGAAAATATGGTATCTATAATATCCTCGCTTGCGGTATTGCCGGTAATCGCTCCCAATGCAAAATACGCGTCTCTCAAGTCTATCAAACTGCATTCGGTGGGCAGAGAAGAATAACTTATCTTTGCGTTCTTAAGACTTGCGATTGCTTGGCGTATTGCCCCTGCGTGGCGTTCGTTGGTGATGATATTGCCGTTGGTATCTACGCCGGAATCTATGAACGTATTGACGATTGCCTTTTTGAGTTCTTCAATACCTATATTGTTTTTTGCGCTTATTTTTATGCCGTCGCGATTGTCTTGCGCCATGTCGCACTTGTTGATTACGAGCATTACTTTGTTGTCGCCGTCAAAGCTCTTTATGAGATTGTTTTCGTATTCGTTGAGTTGACGTCCCGCTTCTGTGACGAATAGAACTATATCGCTGCCTTTTGCCGCTTGGATACTTCTTTCCACGCCCATTGCTTCGACAACGTCGCTTGTATCGCGTATTCCCGCCGTATCTATGAGCTTGAGCATAACTCCGTCGACTTCGACATATTCTTCGAGGCTGTCTCTCGTAGTGCCTGCAATATTCGTCACTATGGCCCTGTCCTTGCCGACGAATGCGTTGAGAAGAGAAGACTTACCGACGTTGGCTTGACCTACTATCGCTACGTTGATGCCTTGACGGATATATCCGCCTACCTTTGCAGTCGACACGAGTTTTTCAAGCTCGTCTATGAGATAGTCCGTCGTATTATTTGCGTTTGACTTTGCTTCTTCTTCCATTTCTTCTGGGTAATCAAGGCTTGCTTCAAGCTCTGATACGCAATCGAGAAGAGTAGTTTGCAAGTCGTTGATTTTATCTGCTATATCTCCGGTGGAAAGTCTGTAACTTGCGTTGAGAGACGCAATACTTTCGCTGTTTATCATATCTATTATGCCTTCTGCATCGCTCAAAGCAATCTTGCCGTTGAGAAAAGCGCGCTTTGTGAATTCTCCCTTGTCGGCAATTTCGCATCCCTTTTTGAGGCAGGTCTTTAGTATTTCGTCAATGAGTCTGACACCGCCGTGGCATTGAAATTCCACTATATCTTCGCCCGTATATGAATGAGGAGCTTTGAAATATACCGCAAATATATTGTCTTTGAACGCGCCTGCGTCAATGCTTCCGTAATACATATAATTGGGCTGGGCGTCCTTAAAACTTGCAAGCTTTTTGCAAGTGAAAATAGACGAGGCAATATCAAGCGCCTTGTCTCCGCTCATTCTCACTATTGCTATTGCTCCGCGCCCAACGGGAGTAGATATCGTGGCTATGGTTTTCATAATTAAATTATATCACAATTATCATTGTATTTGCAAATGCAATAGGTATTATGATATAATTATTACGAATTTGAGGAGAAGCAAAATGCTGGATAGCTATCAAAAGAATTACGACGCAATAGTGATAGGTTGCGGACACGCGGGAGTTGAGGCGTGTCTTGCTTTGGCGCGCCTTGGGCATAAGACTTTGGCGGTGACGCTATCTCTTGACGCAATAGCTTTTATGGCTTGCAATCCCGCAATAGGCGGTACTGCAAAGGGTCATCTTGTAAGAGAAATAGACGCCCTCGGCGGACAGATGGGCATCTCTGCCGACAACAATTTACTTCAAATTCGTATGCTTAATATGGGCAAGGGCGCGGCGGTGCAGTCACTGCGCGGACAAGCCGATAAGACGCTGTATCATCACTATATGAAGAATATAATGGAGACCACGCCAAACCTTGATATTTTGCAAGGCGAAGTGGCGGAAATATTGACGAAAAACGGCGCGGTATACGGCATAACGACGACTTTGGGACAGACCTTTTACGCAGACTCTATAGTAGTTGCTACGGGCGTATATCTCAACGCGCATATCATAATCGGCGACAACGTGACGAAGACGGGTCCCAACGGATTTTCAAGAGCGACGAAGCTCACAGACAGCCTTATAAATCTTGATATACCTACGCGTAGATTTAAGACGGGTACTCCCGCAAGAGTGGATAAAAACAGCATAAATTTCGACGCTATGCAAGTGCAGAACGGCGACGATAATATATATCCCTTTTCCTTTATGACGAAGGGATACGTACCAAACAAAGAGGTATGTTATCTCACTTATACCACGCAAAAGACAAAAGATATCATCATGGCAAATATCGACAGATCTCCGCTGTACAACGGGTCTATTCACAGCATAGGTCCGAGATACTGTCCATCAATCGAAGACAAAGTAATGAGATTTGCCGATAAAGAACGCCACCAGATTTTCATTGAACCGGAAAGCTCTCTGACTAATGAAATGTACGTGCAAGGTATGAGTTCGTCTATGCCTTTTGACGTCCAACTTGAGATGTACAAGTCTGTGATTGGTCTTGAGAAAGTCAAGATAATGCGCTTTGCTTACGCCATTGAATACGACTGCATAGATTCGCTTTGCCTCACTCCCTATCTTATGGTAAAGCATATCAAAGGACTTTTCCTTGCAGGACAGCTCAACGGCAGCAGCGGATATGAAGAAGCGGGCGCGCAAGGACTTGTCGCAGGCATAAACGCGT
Source organism: uncultured Clostridia bacterium (assembly GCA_947176975.1). Classification (GTDB taxonomy): domain Bacteria; phylum Bacillota; class Clostridia; order Christensenellales; family UBA3700; genus RACS-045. Next base: position 2,890 of record CAMWSW010000070.1, read on the forward strand.
CGCTTTATCTCAAAAACAGACAGCCTATGGTATTGACGAGAGATTCGTCGTATATTGGCGTACTTATCGACGATTTGGTCACCAAAGGCACAAACGAGCCGTATAGAATGATGACCGCAAGGGCGGAACACAGATTGTTGTTGCGTCAAGAAAACGCAGACAGAAGACTTACTCCAATCGGCAGAGAAGTGGGACTCGTCGACGACAAGAGATGGCAAGCTTATACGCAGAAAATGCAGACTATAGAGGATATTTCGCATATTCTCGACAAGACCTTGCCTCCTAAAGAATTTAAAGAATTCTTTGAAAGTATAGGCGAACCCGTGCCAAACAACGCGCTTTCTTACAAAGATATGTTGAAGAGAGCGGGTATATCTTTTGATATGCTTATGCAGACCTTTGAAGAGCTAAAAGACCTTGACAAAAGATGTTTTGAAGAAGCCCAGACGGCAGTTAAATACGAGGGGTATCTCAACAAACAGCAAGCAGTAATTGACGATATTAACAAGCTTGAAAATAAGACTCTTCCGCAAGATATTGATTACTCTCAAATCAAGGGCTTGAGAATAGAGGCAAGACAAAAACTCGACAAGATAAAACCACTCAATTTGGGTCAGGCTTCAAGAATAAGCGGAGTATCACCTGCGGATATAACGGTGCTTTTAGTATACCTTTCTAAGGCGGGTAAGTGAAATGCAACTTGACATTCTTAAAGATTATTTAATAAATATAAGTTGTAATAACACACTTTATCACGATAAAGTTTCGCTTTACTTGACTAAATTTTCACTTTATTACGATAAATTGATAGAGTGGAATAACAAATTCAATTTGACGGCAATCACACATCCTGAAGATGTACAGATAAAACATTTTATAGACAGCATTTTGCCGAGCGATTTACTTGGCGAAAGTAAAAATATCTGCGACATAGGATGCGGAGCAGGCTTTCCAAGTATCCCACTGGCGATATTAAATCCGGATAAGAAATTCACTCTCGTCGACAGTGTCAACAAAAAGATATCTTTCATAAATTATATCGTAGAATTACTCGATTTGCAAAACGTAACTGCAATACATTCTCGCGTAGAAGACTTTGCAAAAGATAATTTCCAAAGCTTTGACGCTTGCGTGGCAAGAGCGTTGGCCGGTATGCCTACTCTTGTGGAATATACTTTGCCTCTTATCAAAAAAGGCGGATATTTATTTGCGTATAAGGGCAAGAATTATAACGAGGAATTGGAACAGTGTTCAAAAATCCTAGATATTTTGAAAGGTAAATTGCAAGAAGTAGAAATGTACGATTTGACGGAAGATGAAAAAAGATACGTCCTTGTTATACAAAAAACAGGTGATTGTCCAAAAAAATATCCCCGAAATGGCAATAAACCGCGAATTCAACCTATTTTAGGATAAAGATTTATGTTGCATATCCAAAATTTCTTTGTTATAATAAAGATGATGCAGAAGATAAAGACTTTTTTTCGTCACAGGAGGAACTATGAAAAAGGATAACGGTATGGATAAAGAAAGTGAAATCACTACCTACGATAAGAACGGTAATCTCAACGAAGGCGTAGAAATATTGTCTTTGGACAGTATTGTACCAAATCCTAATCAGCCAAGAAAAAAGTTTGACGAAAATTTGCTTGAAGAACTTGCTGTATCAATTAAGAATTACGGTATAATCCAACCTATCATAGTTTGTCCTATGGGAGAAGGTAAGTATCAAATCGTAGCAGGCGAGAGAAGATACAGAGCAAGTAAAAAAGCTGGTCTTACCACAATTCCCGTAATCAAAAAGTATTATACGAGCAAAGAAATCAAAGAAATTTCGCTTATTGAAAATCTTCAACGTCAAGATCTCAATCCAATAGAAGAAGCTCAAGCATACAGAGCTTTGATTGACGAATTTGGATTTACGCAAGAACAACTTGCAGACAAACTCGGCAAATCCCGTCCGGTAGTAACCAATTCTTTGAGACTTCTTTCATTAAATCCCGTCGTAATAGATATGGTAATCAACGGCAGAATATCCGCAGGTCATGCAAGATGTCTTACTTCAATTAAGGATTACGTAGTTCAACATACCTACGCTTTGGCTTGCTGCGATAAGCAATTGAGCGTAAGACAGTTGGAACTTATGGTAAGAAATTATCTCAAGTCGGATGACGAAAAAGATAAAGCTAAAAAAGCGGCAATACCTGAACTTACAATTGAATTAAAAGACTTGGCAAATATAATGCAAAGAAAATTCGGTACAAAGGTAAACGCTGTGGGTAATAACAACAAGGGTAGAATATATATAGATTATTATTCGACAGCAGATCTTGACAGAATTTATGAAATACTTGAAAAAATTAACTAAAAAGAAAAAGAGGTTTTGAAGCCTCTTTTTTTATGGTTTATTTATTCAGAGACCCTTCGACTTCGCTCTGGGTGACATCAAACTGATTGAGATTTCTCCACTTCACTTCGTTTCGGTCGAAATGACATTTTTATTAAATTCTTCTACTACTTTATCGCAATTATCTTCAGATACTATAGAATAAGTAGTATTTTTATCTTTATTCCATTCACATATATCCCAAGATCCCGTAATTGCGCTGCCAATAACCCATGACACCAAAAATAATATCATTGCTATTAAAGATACGCTTATAATATTAAAAAGACTTTTAAATGAATATTTCATATTTCTATTCTCATTAATTAATTTATTAATTATGTACATTAATTCTAAATTTAAAACGATAAT
>CAMWSW010000071.1 GCA_947176975.1 uncultured Clostridia bacterium
AGACTGAAGTCGTCATATCCGACGCTCAAGCTTGCAAAGCTGCAAAGAATATGATCGATTTGCGCGAAGATCAAATTGAGCGTTATAATGACCTGCTCAAAGAGCAACGTTCTATGAGCAAGCAAAGGAAGTAAGCAACTGATCTTTGCGGTTGCGCAAAACGAATTATAAATAAGCGCAAAGTGGAACGCAAACGCGTTCCACTTTTTCAATACACGCGAATATTTATATCTCCACTTAAATACTCATATAGTATGAAAGTATGGAAGTGTCTGCAAATATGCTTTATCTATATCGGTTCGATAATCGGAGCGGGGTTTGCCACGGGGCGTGAGATAATGTTGTACTTTGGCGACAAGGGAATGTTGAGCGGCATTGTCGCAGGCGTTGGTATGGGAATATTATGCGGACTCTTCTTATGGTCGGCAAAGAGTTTTGCAAGGCTTAAATCAAGTCGCAACAGCTTTTTGAGAGCCTTGAGCGTCGCAATTAAGATTGCGCTGTGGGTATGCACTTTGGCAAGTTTTGTGTGTATGGTCAGCGGTTGCGAAGAGATAATCGCCAAGACTTACGGCATCGCCAACGTAGGCTTATGGACGGGCATATTCGTATGCTTTTTGGGTATTTGCGAAATGAGCGTTACGCGCAAGCTTAACGCCGTGATAGTGCCTATGATAATCCTGCTTTTGATTGTGCTATTCTGCAGAAGTGACAAAGCGATTGATATGCAATTTGACGGCAAAAGCGTGATTGGCTATTGCGGGATGAATATAATGATGGGCGGATATATTATTGCCGAGCAAGAGGAAAGCTTTTCCGCAAAGCAAACGATATTTATCAGCGCAGTCAGCGGTGTTATCTTTGCCGTTTGCATAGCAATGGTTTACGCAATTTCCATAAAGTACAAAGGCGCGTCTATGCCCATATGGGAATTTGCTAAATCCCGCGGTATGTCGTCACTCAGCGGAGTAATTATATATCTTGCGATATTCTCAACGCTCATAGGTTGCACCAAGCTTGTTTGTCAGGAAAACTCCGCCGTCAGAATACCGCGTATTTTTAGCGTAGCTTTTCTGATAATATTTGCTTTGCTTGCTCTCAAATTCGATTTCTCTACGATAGTGGGATTTTGCTACCCAATCATAGGTTACGTGGGGATAATATATACCGTCTTTATGTTGTCGTTGCCAATCTTTGAAAAGATATTTTCATATCGTCAGAGGCGTCTGAAGAAGGAATTTCTTAACGTATAAAATCAAGTCCCGATTGCTCGGGACTTTGTATATTCGTACATATTGTAACGTTATTTTTCGATATTGAGTTTTTTGCTGACTATTTTTTGGAGCAGGGCTACTAGATAGTACATACCACCCGCAAGGAAGCAGAGTATTACCGTACTCGTCATGACTAAGTCGAGTTTGAATATCTGTCCGCCGTAGATGATGAGGTATCCAAGTCCCGCGTGCGAGACGAGGTATTCTCCCATAATCGTGCCTACCCAGCACATACCCACGTTGATTTTGAGGGCATCTATTATGTTGGGTATATTGGACGGAAGCACCAATTTGACGAGCGTCTGCCACTTGTTGGCTCCCAGCGTCTGCATGAGCATAAGTTTGCTCTTTTCCACGCTCAAAAATCCGCTCAAGGTGTTGAGTATCGTCACGAAGAGGGATATTGCGAGCGCCATTGTTATTATCGACGACATATCGGTGCCCATCCAAATTATGATGATAGGACCGAGCGCGATTTTAGGTAGCGCGTTGAGTACGACGATATAGGGCTCCAAGACCCTTCTCACGCCCTCAAACCACCATAGAATTATTGCAATAACCGTACCCAAGGTCGTAGCTAGGAAAAAGCTTATGACGGTCTCGAGCAGAGTTATGCCAACGTGTTTGCCAAGCCCGTTGTCTTTGACGAGTTCGACGAAGCAGTCAAACATTCTCGACGGACTTGACGAAATAAAACTGTCTATTACGTTGAACTTTGCAAGAAGTTCCCACAGCAATAGAAAAATCAAGAGAAGTCCCACCCTTGACAGCGTAATCACCGCATTTTTTTTACGCAAGTTCTTGACGTACTTAATATGTTCGGGAGAATATGTCGCGGGGGAACTATTTTTGCTGAATATGTGTTTCATTACTTTTCTCCGTTGTAATTTGCAAGTTGCTCCATATCTTGTCGAAATAGCCGCCGAAGCCTGCGTTTTCCCGTCGTTTGAGGGGCGAAAGCTCGTTGAGCGGAGAGATGTCAATGATCTCTTTGATTCGGCTCGGTCTGGGAGTGAGTACAATCACTCGATCGCACAGCGATATAGCCTCGTTTATGTCATGAGTGACGAATACCGCGCTCTTGTTTTCGCTTTTGAGTATCGAGTATACGTCTTCGACGACGTTGAGTCTCGTCTGGAAATCCAGCGCAGAAAACGGCTCGTCAAGCAACATCAACTTTGGCTCGAGTACCAGCGTGCGTATCAAAGCAACTCTTTGCTTCATACCTCCGGACAGTTGGTTGGGGTAGAAGTCTTTGAAGTCGTATAGATTATATTTTTTGAGCAGTTCTTTTGCAAATTCCACCTTTTCGGGAGTCTTTTGCTTTTTGATTTCAAGCCCCAAAGTGACGTTGCTCAAAATGGTTCTCCAGGGCATAAGTTCGTCTTTTTGCAGCATATATCCCGTCATGCCGGAGCGAGCGTTGGCTTTTTGCCCGCCTATGAGCACCTCACCCCTCGTGGGAGTGAGTATGCCCGACATAAGCGACAGGATAGTGGTCTTTCCGCATCCGCTAGGACCTACGATACCCAGCAATTCGCCGTCGTAGCACTCAAATGACAGGTCTTTGACAGCCAACGTTTCGTTCTTGGGGGTATGGTACGTCAAGCAGACGTTTTGCATTTGTAAGATTGCTTTCATCTTTACCTCTATTTGTTGAGTATTTTTTGCGCAACGCTACCGTCGAAGAGTTTTGCAAAGTCAGCCTTTTTGGTCATTACTCCCGCGTCGATTATTACGTCTTGCAACAAATTGAAATCTTCTTCCTTCATTATCGGCGTAGTGGAATACGCGTCGATATCCTTATACGCTTGAATTGCCGTAGCAAGCGATTCTTGGCTCGTGCCCGTGAATGACGGAGCAAGTACCTTTGCGACTTCCTCGGCTGAATGCGTGTTTACGAAATCCATTGCCTTGATTATGGCTCTCGTGAATCTCTCCACTTTGTCGGAATTCTTTTCCATATAGCTCTTCGTTGCCATAAATGCAGTGAAGGGCATATCTCCCGCTTGTTGTCCTACGGAAGCTACGATATAGCCTTTGCCTGCGTTTTGCATAGCCGAAGCCGACGGTTCAAACATAGTGCAGTAATCGCCCGTACCGCCTTCGAATGCAGGTCCGATCAAATCGAACTGTACGTCGAAGTTGAGGGTATAGTCCTTGCCGTCTATAAGTCCCGCTTTCTTGATTGCGTACTCAAGAGCCATTGCAGGTACGCCGCCTTTTCTGCCGCCGATGACGTTCTTGCCGGCGATTTCCGTCCAAGAGAAGTTTTCATTCGGTTGTCTTGCCATAAGGAAAGAACCGTCCTTTTTGGTGAGTTGGGCAAAGATTACGGGGTAGTCGGCTCTGCCTTCGTTGGCAATATAGATTGCAGCTTCGGGACCCATAAGACCGATATCTGACTGTCCTGCAATAATGGAAGTCATACATTTGTCTGCGCCGCCGCCGTTGGAAAGTTGAATCTCAAGTCCTTCCTCTTTGAAATATCCGCCGTCTATCGCTACGTAAAGCGGAGCGTAGAATACGGAGTGGGTTACTTCGATAAGTTTGATAGTGTTGCCGTCGTCTTTCTGGCAACCTGCCATACATCCAAGGCACAGCACGAATACGAGCGCCAAGGTAAGTATAATGCAAATAGTTTTTTTCATTGTTACCTCCTAAAGTTTGTCACTGCATTGTATGAAAGATTGAATAAGTCCGTTACTCTTCGGCGTCTATAAGCGCTGCGATACTTTATCATGCTAATACTGTCGCCAAGGGAAAAGAGAACTTTAAATAAAAAAATTGCAACCGCTTTTTACGATTGCAATTGTAAATAATCAATAATATAGGTTTTACTTTCTTGTCAAATATCTACGCAAAGATTGCAGTTTCATTTCAATGCTTTCGATTTCGGCAATTAAATCGTCGTTGGAGGATAGGTCTGTGTCGGTGACGCCTAATAGATAATCGCATGATACACCGAAAAACTCGGCTAGTCTTACGATAGCTTCACTGTCGGGCTTTGTTTTGCCCGTCTCGTAATTTGACAACGAACGTTGATCGATACCTGTTTTAAGCGCAACGTCAATTTGCCTTAAATCGCGGTCCTCGCGCAAACTCTTGATTCTGTTTTGAGTAATATTTTTCATATCTTCATTTATTTTACTATTTTTTTAGTGTATATTGTTGACAAACCAATATTTATCATATATTATTAGCATATACTAAAATATTAGTAAAATACAAAAGAAGGAGAATTATATGGAAGAAAGTTTTGAAGAACTTTTGCAACGCGCCAAAAACGGCGACGCCGAAGCGCAAAAAGAAATCGGTATGCGATATTACTATGGCATAGGCGTTGAGCAAAATCGCGAGGTTGCGGCTGAGTGGTATATGAAAGCCGAGATGCAGGCTCAAATGAGTTCTGCTCAACACGCAAAATCAAAGTCCGTCAGTCAATACGACGATGTCGAGGAACTTGACGACGAGGAGCTTGAAGCTCTTGAACATGACGAGGACTTTGCGCGTTATATGGAAGAGGAACTTAAAAAGCTAAAGAGTTCGCCTACGCAGTCTCATACGCAAACTTCGGGTTTGGACAACGGCAAGAAAGGCGCTGAGACCGACAAGCCTGCGCCGGCAAAAAAGAAAAAACTATACGTCCGCCCTTTATTGGATTTTATGCTTGTGTGCGCCTTCATAATATTTGGAATTAGTCTTTCAATTCAGACTAGTGATGTAGCGAAATTTTTTGGCGTGTTCATAATTATAATTGGCGTATTTGCCTGTGTATATGGAAGCTATGATTATATAAAAGATAAACGTGAACGTATTTGCCCAAAGTGTAAGGAGCAATACGATTACGAGGATGATATAGCATACGATTTGACCGATACGGTAACAAAAACGTATCCTTACAAAGGTAATGGCAATAACATGCACGTGGTAAGCGCCAAACTTAAATACAAATTTCGCGTTCAATGCCATTGCCATAATTGCAATCATACTCGCGAGTATACGAAAACCGTGTTGGCAGGCAAAGAATACTGGGACGGCGCAGTGGAAACCGTAGATACCGAGCAGGCTCTTGAAAAATGGTATACTCAAAAATCTTTGACTAGACCGCCGACGAAAAAAGATAAAATAATATTTGGCGTTATCACGGCAATTTTGCTTTGGGCATCATTGATATCTTTTTGTTTTGCGGGATTAAGCGGATTGGCAGGACTAGGTGGTTTTGGTGAAAATTCGTCGAAAGATCCTAAAGACTATTACGGTACTTATTACGGCTCGATAGGCGGAGAATATTGCTACTTGACGATTGACAAAGATAAAAACGCCGTGATTACCTCTGCAGACGGTAAGGATACCGTGT
>CAMWSW010000072.1 GCA_947176975.1 uncultured Clostridia bacterium
CCTTAAAACTGTTTCAAGAATTAAAGCGCAACGCTTACCGCTAAAAGCATACCCGTTGAGGATATAGCGTTGGTGATTCCCAATCCCGCGCCGATGACTTGGAAGAGGGCTGCCGGTACGATGGCTATGAAGCCAAGGAACAATGCGCCGAACAAAACTATTCTGTTGTTGATTTTTTGAAGGTAATCGCTTGTGGGTTTGCCACTTCTTATACCTTGTATAGAGCCGCCGTACTGTTGCAAGTTTCTTGCCACGTCTTGCGGGTTGAACTGAATCTGCGCATAGAAATATGCGAAGAATATAATCAGAACAAGCATTACCAAATAGTAGAATACCCAGCCTACCCATTGCCATTGCGAGTTTACCGTGCCCGGATAACAGAACGTAAGATAGTTGATATACGCTTGGTTATCCTGTCCGACAAATTGGAATATCATCATAGGTATCGTCATAAATGACGAAGCGAAGATGATAGGCATAACGCCCGAGCTGTTGACTTTGATTGGTATAAACGTCGACTGACCGCCGTACATCTTATTGCCCTTGACTTGTTTTGCGTAGTTGACTTTGATTCTTCTCTCTCCGCCGTCCACGAATACAATAAACGCAAACAGGAACAATACTACCAATATATATCCGAACAAATTCCAAAGCTTCGTATTGTCGTTCTTAATAAGCGGAATCGTATTTACGAGCGCCAAACCGAATGAGGACAATATACCGCTGAAAATTATCAACGACGTACCGTTGCCGATACCAAGCTCCGTAATTCTTTCGCCAAGCCACATAACTACCGTACTGCCCGCAACGAGCAAAGCGATAATCATTATTGCAGTAAGCCAGCCGTTCTTTTCGCCAAACATAGGTTGGATGTAATCTTTATAAGCGACTACGATACCTATTGCTTGCACTACAGCCAAGACTATTGCTACGTATCTGGTGATTATTGTGATCTTTTCACGCCCCTCATCACCTTGTTTTGAAAGTCTTTCAAGCGGTGGAATGATAAGTGTGAGCAACTGCATTATGATAAAGCTGTTGATAAACGGCAAGATACCTAGCGCGAATAGCGTGAGATATTGCATTGAGCCGCCGCTCATCATACTCAAAAGTTGGAATATCGTATTGCTTTCTCCCGTACCTCCGAACTGACCTGCATAAAAGTCCGCAGATATACCCGGAAGAGGTATCCAGCAACCGATTCGGAATGCGAGAAGCAATCCGAACGTCGCGAATATCTTGTTTCTGATGCTTTTATCACTAAATGCGTTTTTGATTGTTTGCCACATTATAGCACCTCTGCTTTGCCACCTGCTTTTTGGATTATTTCTGCAGCTGACTTAGTAAATTTGTTTGCTTTAACCTCAAGCTTTTTAGTTAATGTACCATTGCCAAGAACCTTCAAACCATAAGGCTCAACCTTACTAAGAACACCCTTCTCGAGGAGAAGTTCTGCCGTAACTATCGTACCGTTGTCGAACACTTCGAGGTCGCTGACGTTGACGATAGAATATTCTTTCTTGAAGACGTTGTTGAATCCTCTCTTTGGAATTCTTCTTACGAGAGGCATTTGTCCGCCTTCAAATCCCGGTCTTACTCCGCCGCCGCTACGAGCCCATTGTCCCTTGTGGCCTTTACCGGAAGTCTTACCGAGGCCGGATCCGATACCTCTGCCGAGTCTTTTAGACTGCGTCTTTGCTCCCTCTGCAGGAGCCATATTATTCAATTTCATATCTAATCCTCCTTACGCCTGCTCAATCATTACGAGATGAGAAACTACCTTGAGCATACCCTCGGAACAAGCGTTAGACGTGATAACGTTGCTGCTTCCGATCTTGTTGAGACCCAAAGCCTTGATTGTATCTTTTTGCTTTTGCGAGCAACCTATCGTACTCTTTACGAGCGTAACTTTAATCTTTTCCATAAGTCGCCTCCTATTAGCCTATAATCTCTTCGACACTCTTGCCTCTCAAAGCGGCGATTTGCTCAGCCGTCTTCATCTTTGCAAGTCCGTCAAAAGTAGCTTTGACACAGTTGATTTTGTTGTTGCTTCCCATAGACTTGGTTCTTACGTCCTTGATGCCTGCGCACTCGAGTACGGCACGAACAGGACCGCCGGCGATAACACCGGTACCTGCGCTAGCCGGCATGATGATAACCTTGGAGCTACCGAAAGCGCCTATTGCCTCGTGAGGAACGGAAGTGTCCAACTTGGCAATCTTGATCATATTGCGCTTTGCTTCTGCCGTAGCTTTACGAATAGCTTCCGGAACTTCGCCTGCCTTGCCCATACCGAGACCGATTGAACCTTGTCCGTCGCCGACTACTATAAGAGCCGCAAATCTCATTGTTCTACCGCCCTTTACAACCTTGGTTACGCGGTTGACGCAGATGAGTTTGTTGAGCAATTCTTCTTCTTGATTGTTAAATCTCTCTTTTCTAGCCATTTTGGATCTCCTTAGAATTTAAGTCCGGCTTCTCTTGCGCCGTCTGCAACGCTCTTAACGCGTCCGGTATAGAGATATCCGCCTCTGTCGAATACGACTTCGGTGATACCTGCTTGCAAAGCCTTTTTAGCAACTGCCTTGCCTACTTCGGCTGCGGCCTCGGTCTTGGTCATGTTCTTGACGACCTTAACCATATCCTTATCAAGAGTCGAGCAAGAAACGAGCGTAGCACCTTTGATATCGTCGATGATTTGTACGTTGATATTGTTGGTACTTCTGTATACGTTGAAGCGAGGTCTCTCGGCTGTGCCGCTGATTTTAGATCTAACTCTTTGATGTCTCTTTTGCCTGATGGCATTCTTATCAATCTTACTAATCATATTATCTCACTCCTTATTTCTTACCCGTCTTGCCTTCCTTACGTGCGATAACTTCGTCTTTATAACGAATACCGTATACGTGGTAAGGATCGGGATTGCGAACTTTTCTTATGTTGGCAGCCATTTGACCTACCAACTCTTTGTCGATACCCTTTACGACTACTTCCGTAACGGAAGGACACTCGTAAGTGATACCTGCTATCTCCTCGATTTCAACGGGGTGCGAATAACCTACGTTGAGTACGAGTTTCTTGCCTTGCTTAGCCGCCTTGTAACCTACACCGTTGAGAATCAAAGATTTCTCAAAGCCCTTGGATACGCCTTCGACCATATTTGCAATAAGCTTTCTGTAAAGACCGTGCATTGCCTTAACTGGCTTTTCGTCGCTTGGTCTTGTTACGTGCACTTCTGCGCCCTCTACCTTAACGGTGATGATGCTGTTGACTTTGAGATTCAAAGTACCCTTTGCGCCTTTTACCGTTACGATATTTTCGGGCGATACGCTTACTTCTACGCCTGCAGGGATTGCTACAGGAAGTCTACCTATTCTTGACATATTCCTACCTCCCTATTACCAAACGTAAGCGAGAACTTCGCCGCCGATGTGTGCTGCGCGAGCCTTCTTGTCAGTCATGATACCCTTGGAAGTGGAAATAATAGCAATTCCCAATCCGTTGAGGACGACAGGAAGTTTCTCCGAATTTGCATATACTCTCAAGCCGGGCTTGGAAATACGCTTAATTCCCGAAATGACCTTCTCATTGTTAGGTCCATACTTCAAATTTACCTTCATAACACTTTGAACTTCGCCTTCAACTACTTCATATCCGTTGATATAGCCTTCTTCCGTCAAGATGTCGGCGATTGCCTTCTTCATCTTGGAGAGCGGCACTTCGACGCTTTCGTGTCTTGCTACCAAAGCATTACGGATACGGGTGAGCATATCTGCGATTGGATCAGTTATCATCATAGTAAATACCCTCCTATTACCAACTTGCCTTCTTTACTCCGGGGATTTCGCCCTTGTAAGCGAGCTCTCTGAAGCAAATTCTGCAAATTCCGTACTTTCTTAATACTGCATGCGGTCTTCCACAAATTTGGCATCTTGTGTATGCTCTTGTGGAGTACTTTGGAGTCTTTTGTTGCTTGTTAATCATTGCTTTCTTTGCCATAATTTAATCTCCTTATTTCACAAAAGGCATACCGAGGAGCGTCAACAACTCCTTAGCCTCTTCGTCTGTGTTTGCCGTAGTTACGACGATAATGTCAAAACCTCTTACCTTCTCTACCTTGTCGTATTGAATTTCAGGGAAGATGATTTGCTCTTTAACGCCCATTGCGTAGTTGCCGCGTCCGTCGAATGAATCGCTTGGCACGCCCTTGAAGTCTCTTACGCGAGGAAGAGCGACTGATATGAGCTTATCCATAAAGTCGTACATCTTCTTGCCTCTCAAGGTTACCTTTGCGCCAATCGTCATACCTTCTCTCACCTTGAAGTTTGCAACGCTCTTCTTAGCTTTGCACTCTGCGGGAGCTTGACCTGCGATCAACTTGAGTTCTTCAACTGCTTGTTGAAGGCTCTTGCTGTTGTCCTTGACGTCGCCAAGACCCATGTTGAGAACTACTTTCTCAATCTTTGGAACTTGATTGACGTTCTTATAGTTAAACTTTTTAATCAATGCAGGAACTACTGTTGATTTATAGTATTCAAGCATTCTGTATTCTCTATTTTCCACAGTCGTTATCCTCCATTAGTTTTCTTCCACGTCAGTGGTCTTCTTTGCCTTGGTGGCAGTCTTCTTTGCCTTCTTAGCGGTCTTTGCTGCTTTTGAAGCAGTTACGTCCAAAGATGCTCCGCACTTCTTACAAATACGCGTCTTGATTGTCTTGCCGTTCTCGTCAACGCTTACGTTGTGAGCAACTCTTGTTGCGCTGTTGCAGCTCGGGCAGATGATCATTACGTTGGATACGTTGATCGAAGCCTCTCTCTCGATAATTCCGCCCTTCTCTTGAGCGTTACGGGGCTTAACGAAGCACTTAACCGTCTTCAAATCCGAGCCTTGCAAAACTACTCTTTGGGACTTGGTATCTACCGCCAATACTTGACCTGTCTTACCTTTATCGACGCCTGCGATAACTTTGACCGCATCGCCTTTCTTAACATTCATACTCATATTGGTCTACCTCCGTTAGATTACCTCTGGGGCAAGAGAAATGATTTTCATGTAATCCTTATCTCTCAACTCTCTGGCAATTGGTCCAAAGATACGGGTACCCCTAGGTTGTTTTTGATTGTCGATAATAACGGCTGCATTGTCGTCAAATCTGATGTGAGAACCGTCGGTTCTTCTGATACCTTTCTTGGTTCTTACGATAACTGCTTTGACTACGTCGCCCTTCTTAACTGCGCCGCCCGGGGTAGCCGTCTGTACGGATGCCACGATTACGTCGCCTATATTACCGCTTCTACGGAACGAACCGCCCATTACTCTAATACATTTGATCTCTTTTGCGCCTGAATTATCGGCAACGACCAATTTTGTCTCCGGTTGTATCATTCTTGGGGTCCTCCTTATTTAGCCTTCTCGACGATTTCGACTACTCTCCAACGCTTATCCTTGGAAAGCGGTCTTGTTTCGACGACACGCACGGTATCGCCTATGCCACATTCATTTTGCTCATCGTGAGCCTTGAACGTCTTTGTTCTATTGATAATCTTGCCGTAAAGAGGATGCTTAACACGCTCTTTGATAGCAACAACTACTGTCTTGTCCATTTTGTCGCTTACAACTACGCC
>CAMWSW010000073.1 GCA_947176975.1 uncultured Clostridia bacterium
CGAGAAGGGAGATAGTCAAAAGATAAAATAGTAAACATTAAATACAGAAATAGCAGATTGCATTGCAAAGCAAGCAACTTGCGCAATAAGAGCAAAGACCGCCTGTCATTGAACCGCCGCTCACCTCTTTTGGCTGTTCATAACCTGCGCGGGATTGACGCGCCGCTTTTAACTCGTCGTCGGCTTTGAATTGCTGACGCTTGAGAATATCCAAAGTGTTGAGATAATCGGAATTGTTGGGGTCGAGAGCCAATGCCATTTCTACTTGGACTTTGCTCTCCAAGAACCAATTGCGTCTATAGAATATATTGGCTTGCGTATAATGCCATTCTCCGTCGCGAGGTTCGGTATTGTCGAGAAGTTGTTGGGCCTCGTTGAGTTTACCTTCATTTATAAGTTTCTTAATGGCTTGATAGATAGAGCCGTCGCCGATAATCTCTCTCTTCTTAATATCTTCAATGCAATCATTGTAAGCAATCTTTATCTTCGAGAGCATTTTAGCGCCAAGAGACCCCGTTTCGCCCTCTTCAAAGCATTGAATTTGATATTTTTCTTTGAGATTTTTGTAGGCATTCTCCACTTCTTGAAGCGTAGCGTTGTCTTTTAATCCCAAAATCAGATACGAGTTTTCTTGCATTTCACACTTCTCCTCAACAAATCTTTGGTGTTATTTAACATACCATACCATATTATGTTTGTCAATATTCCCTCATATTTTTTTACTTGAATTTTATCAAAGTCGTCCAAAATGGCGTTGTATGCGCTCATAAGTACGAATTGTAGGACTTCTTGTTTTTCCTGCAAGAAAGTCGCTTTGTCTTTGTATTCATAGCCCTGCAAAAAGACGTTGTAACTCTTCTTTTTAAAGTCGTCGTCTATATCGTCTACGGCGTCGCAAATATACACCCACTTGCCGAGGTTGTACATCATATTTTTGACGGGCTCTTGATAATTATCTCCAAATACAATCCGTCCAATCTCCACCATTATTTCGGCAAAAGGATGAGCTACTCTGTCGGGACTTGAGCATTTCTCGCTCTCAAGATTTGCTAGGTCTTGATATTTTTCATTGATATATTTGTCAAAGTCGGGATAAAGCTTCTTTGCCTTTTTGTAATGTCTTTTTATTACCATAACGTCGGCAAATCTCTTTGACGCAGACTTCTCGTCCTTGAAGTCGTCCACACATTTATAATGCGCCAATATCGTAGATATATCCACGACTTTCTTCGTGAGTTCGTCGTCTTGTCCGATAAGCTTTTTCTGCACTGGATTGAGTACGCACACCCCCATCTTCATTGGCAATTCGACGTCCAACACCGCGTGCGCCAATACGTTGAGAAAAGTCATATCGTACGTCGTGCCTATCCTCATAAGCTGTCCGCACCGTCTGCCTATGCTCTTGCACAGTCCGCAATAAAACCCCCTATATCCATAGTAGTCTTTCATAAACATATTGAGTTTGTCGGGGATGACGTATCCGAACATATTGCTCCGCTTCCGACTATTGGTCGGACTTTATAATTGTAATATATTTATTATAATAATATATCAATATTATATAGTTACGTAACCTATTGCATCCTTGAAGCGTTTCAAGGTCTTCTCTGCAATTTCGCTTGCCCTTTGTGCGCCGTCCTTTGCGCAAGCCATAAGATAAGCCTTGTCGTTGATAAGACGGGCATACTCCTCTTGGAATGGACGAAGCATCTCTATTACGCTGTCTGCGACTCTCAATTTGAGGTCGCCGTATCTCAAGCCTTGACAGTCATTGACCGTTTGTTCAATAGTCTTGCCAGTGGCGACAGCCAATATACCCAAAAGATTGGATATTCCCGCTTTGTTCTCGGGGTCGTAGGCAATCGTCGTGTCACTGTCGGTCACAGCCTTTTTGAACTTCTTGACAATTACTTCCGGCGGATCGAGACAGGATATCACGCCGTTGGGATTGGGGTCCGACTTGCTCATCTTGCTAGTTGGGTCTTGAAGACTGGTTATCTTTGCGCCTATCTTGGGGATAAAGCCCTCGGGGATTTTGAATACATCTCCGTAGATATTGTTGATTCTCGTGGCAATGTCGCGCGTGATTTCTATATGTTGGAGTTGGTCATACCCCACCGGTACGAGGTCGGTGTCGTAGAGCAATATATCTGCCGCCATAAGCACGGGATAATCCATAAGTCCCATATTGATATTGTCGACGTGCTTTGCAGACTTATCTTTGAACTGCGTCATTCTGTTCATCTCGCCGACGTAGGTATAGCAATTGAGAAGCCATGCAAGTTCGCTGTGCTGACGCACGTGAGATTGGAAATAAATTATACTTTGCTTTTGGTCAAGACCCACCGCCTGAAATAGCGCATAAAAACTCATACAGTTGTTGTAAAAATCCTCGGGATTTTGACGCACCGTGATAGTGTGCAAATCCGCCAAAGCAAAAATGCACTTGTTGTTTTTATCGGCTTGCATATTGCGCCAATTATTGACGGCTCCGATATAGTTGCCGAGCGTCATTATGCCCGACGGCTGTATTGCGCTGTAAATAGTCTTCATACCAGCTCCTAGTTTTTATTATTTTCAGCTTATAAATCGTATCTGACGACTTTGGAGAGTGCTGTGATTTTCGTCCGTGAGACGGTAACCGAGCGGTGAGCGTACTACACGTACGTGACCCCGAGGGCATCCAGTATTTAGGGCGGAAGGCGCAGTACTATACAAAGTCGGTTGCTTATTTCTTTATATAGTTGAGGACTTCGTTCTCGATATCGGCTTTTGCAATCACCTTGGTGAATCTGATTGGCTTCTTTTCAAGGTCGGCAAGAGGCTCGGGCACTTCTTCGCCCGTGTATGAGTGAAGTTTCTTGGTAGCCTTTTGAGCGTCTTCAATATACTCTCCCATCAAAGCGTCGTATACGTCGCACGGGAACTTATATGCGTTTGCCGTCGATACGATTACTGTAGTCGTTTCGTCTGCGCAATTCTCCGTGTAATCGTCGTATACGCTCATTGCAACGGCTGTATGCGTATCCATTAAATAATCGTATAAGTCAAAACAATTTGCTATTACTTCGGCGGTATCGTCTTCGGTAGCAAAGCCTACTGCAAATACCTCGTTGAGTTTTTCGAGTTCTTTCTTGCTCACGCTGTACTTGCCGTCCTTCTTGAGCGCGTCCATACGCTCGGCGATAAGATTATCGTCGCGACCGGAAAACTCAAAGAGCAATCTCTCCAAGTTGGAAGAAATCAAGATATCCATTGACGGGCTCATCGTCTTGTGAAATTCTCTGTGTATATCGTATTCGCCCGACGTGAAGAAATCCGTCAGCACGTTGTTGACGTTGGAAGCGCAGATAAGTTTATTGACGCCTACGCCCATAAGCGAAGCGTAGTATGCC
This sequence comes from uncultured Clostridia bacterium, assembly GCA_947176975.1. Classification (GTDB taxonomy): domain Bacteria; phylum Bacillota; class Clostridia; order Christensenellales; family UBA3700; genus RACS-045. The sequence continues at coordinate 3,396 of CAMWSW010000073.1, forward strand.
GCCAATATATTGCCGAAGTTTCCGCTTGGCACGCAGAAGTTGACTTTGTCGCCAAACTTGATTTTGCCAGATGAGATGAGGTCGCAATAACTTGATACATAATAAGCGATTTGCGGTGCAAGTCTACCCCAATTTATCGAGTTGGCGGAAGAAAGTTTGTATCCGCCCGCAAGCAACTTCTCTTGAATTTGAGCATCGTTGAAAATTCTCTTGACTGCCGATTGCGCGTCGTCAAAGTTGCCCTCGATTGCGCATACGAAGACATTCTCGCCAGCCTGAGTCATCATCTGCAGCTTCTGCATATCCGATACGCCGTCGGATGGATAGAATACTATAATATCCGTGCCGTCTACGTCTCTGAAGCCCTCAAGCGCAGCCTTACCGGTGTCACCCGAAGTAGCTACCAAAATCAAAGTCTTGGAAGTTTCTCCCGTCTTCTTTCTTGCAGCCGACAAGAGGTGCGGCAACATCGTCAATGCCATATCCTTGAACGCGCAAGTAGGTCCGTGCCACAACTCAAGCACGTAAAGACCGTCGTCTACGTTGACAAGCGGACATGGGTCTTCGCCGTAAAATCTTGAGTACGCTTTGGTCGCATAGTCAAGCAACTCTTCGTACGTATAGTCTTCCAAATAGAGCGAAAGTACCTTTGCCGCTCTCTCGGGATAACTCATACCGATAAGCTCGTCAAAATCCTCTTTGGTGAGCTTTGGAAACTCTTCGGGCACGAAAAGTCCACCGTCTTTTGAAAGTCCGTTGACTATTGCTTCTGCCGAACTTACTTTGATTGATTTGTTTCTCGTACTGATGTATTTCATATTACACTCCGTAAATGTTTTTCTTTATATAGATTCTTCGACTTCACTTCGTTTCGCTCAGAATAACGCGTTTAAGTCGATATTATTGATTTCTAAACGCTGCGCGCAAATGCGGAGATTAGTGCAGATTTCGTCTTAGCAAGAGCGACCGAGCGGTGAGCGTACTTGGCGTACGTGACCCCGAGGTCGACTCGCAGATCAGGCGGAAGGTGTGCTGATATACGCATTTGTCTTTACGCTAGTCGTCGAGTTTCGATAATAGAGCATTTTGATTTGCAAGCTGCAATGCTTCAATCATCTCGAATATATCCCCGTCCATAAAGCTATCGAGGCTGTATATCGTCATACCGATTCTGTGATCGGTGACTCTGTTTTGCGGGAAGTTGTAAGTCCTGATCTTTTCCGATCTGTCTCCGCTGCCTACCTGCGTTCTGCGATTGGCGGCGTATTCGCTTTCCGCCTTTGAGCTGTAGTAGTCATACAATCTCGACTTGAGGACGTTCATTGCCTGTTCTCTGTTCTTGATTTGCGAACGCTCGTCTTGCGAAGCTACGACGATACCCGTCGGCAAGTGAGTGATACGCACTGCGCTTTCCGTCTTGTTGACGTGCTGACCGCCCGCTCCGCTGGACCTGTAGGTATCAATCTTGAGGTCTTTCTCGATTATCTCTATTTGGATATCCGGAGCTTCTGGAAGTATGGCGACCGTCGCTGTCGACGTGTGAACTCTACCTTGCGATTCCGTCTCTGGTACGCGCTGTACTCTGTGTACTCCGCTCTCATATTTAAGCTTGGCGTACGCGCCGGTACCGCTTATCATAAAGGTGACTTCTTTTGCTCCGCCGAGCTCCGTATAGTTCATGTCGATTTCTTTGACTTTCCATCTCATTCTCTCGGCAAAACGCATATACATTCTCACAAGTTCCGCTCCAAAAAGTCCGCCTTCTTCACCGCCTGCGCCCGCTCTGACTTCGACGATAACGTTGTTGTCATCGTTGGGGTCAACGGGCAAAAGCGCGATTTTGAGGTCTTGAATTACTTGCTCTTCATCCTTTTTTGCTTGATGAAGTTCTTCTTTTGCAAGCTCTGTCATTTCCGCGTCGCTTCCGTCGTCAATAATCTCCTTGCACTCTTTGATACTCTCTTGAATGGCAAGATATTTTTTGTACAACTCTATTGCTCCGCTCATTTGAGAATGCTCTTTGACGAGCTTTTGCCATCTCTCTTGGTCGGCAATGACCTCGGGATCGGCAATCAACTCCGTCAGTTCCTCAAATTTCTTAAGCATTAACTCCAATTTTTCAAACATATATTATCCTTATTTTCTTAGTTCTTTTTAATAGCGGTTTTTATTCAGAGACCCATTCGACTACGCTACGCTCCGCTCAGGGTGACGGAGCGC
>CAMWSW010000074.1 GCA_947176975.1 uncultured Clostridia bacterium
AAAGCGCCGATACAGCCTCCGATATAAGTCCTCTCATATCGTCGATTCCCATTCCGTAGCCTCCGCCCATATATGCGCCTTGCGCCATACCGCCGTTGTTGCCTTGACCGCCCATCATACCCATGAGCATCATACGCATATTCTCTTTATCTTCGTCTTTCTTATTGCGGTTGTACTCGTCAAGTCTGTCTTCGTATTCCTCTTCTGCCTTATTACATCTGCTCTTAGCTATAAGCATAATTACCAAGCTTACAACCGCCAATGCCATAAGCACGCACGCAATCGCCGTCCAACCTGCCATTGGCAAGCCCAAGAACGCCACCGCGTAAACCTTATCTAACTTGTCAGTTTTTTTGTTGAACTTCTTTCGCTTGCTCTCGTAACCAGCAGTCTTGGATAAGAATACTATAATCAATATTATAGATATCACGCTTGCTATCAATTGCCATAGCGGTATATCTTTGAGTTTCTCGAGTATATCTCCAAGACTTCCGCTTCCGCCTTCTTCTCCACTGCTTGGGTCGTTTCCGCTAGGCGTTGTATCGTCGGGATTGTTGGGCAAATCGGGATCAGTCTGCGGATATGCAGGGTTGCTAGGCGAATTTGGGTCTTTTAAATTAGCTATGTCGTTGGCTGTTACACTAAACTCATGCCATGCCGTCTCTACTGTACCGTCGGCAAATATAAAGTTGCCCAGTTGGTTGTCCTTTATCTTCGCTCTTATCCTATATGGCTTACCAGCTTGCAATGCGTTGTATGCAACCGCGTTGTCATCTGCGTCGACTATCTCGTACTCTATACCGTTGATTTGTCCGTACGTCAACTTAAGTACGCTTGGCTTTGCATTATCGTTCCACTCTACTGGTATTTGCGCTTTTACTATCTCGTAATCAAATTCATAATCCCCGTCTATTTCGTATTTGTCTATATACGTATTCTTGAGACTTACTTCTACTCTATACTTGCCTACTTCACTTGGCGCTGTACTCAACTTGGTATATCCGTCATAGTAAGTCAAGTCAAACGCTGTAGTAGGCAATGCTCCGTTTGCAACTACAAGTTTTGCGTGTCGTGGATTGGTGTTATATTCCATAGTCGTGCTTTCCAATGATACGCTGACTTTCGTCAAATCTTTACCTACTCTGAAAACCTTGGATTGTGCAGTGATATCATCCAACTCGTAATTTTGAGTATCTTGCAATACTGGTTTAGCTATATAGAACTTGGATTCGCTCTCCGACCATACTATGTCGCTCTCTTTCAACGGCTTGTTTGCATCCAATACATTTCCCGTTGAATCCGTTTCGTAATACTCGTACTCTACTATTCCGCCGTCAGCGTTGGGATCTCTCAATACAGGTACACTAAACGCTTTGCCGTTGGCGTCAGTCGCCGTCACGTTCTTCCAACTCGTAGATATTATCTCTGCCTTGACTATATTCCATGGTATATTCCATTTGAAAGCGCCACTTGGGTCTATGTACGACGTTACATCCTCCTCGTCAGGCAATATATAGTTGCCCTCGTATCCGCTTGCCAATGCAAACGTTACTGTCGCTGTACCCGAAGTACCTACCGTAGTACCTTCATTGGTAGTAGGATAAATAGGCTCAAGTCCATTTGGCAACGTCTTGGGATCTAACGTAGCTTTACTTCCGTTGACTTTATCGTATGGCAATTGCAATGCGCTTCCGTCGTCATACAGCCACTTGACACCGCCTAAATCAAACTTAACGGGATCTATAGTCCATTGTATAGCATACTCTTGATTATAACCGCTCGAATTTTCTATAAGTCTAATAGATGTAGTGTAAGAATCTGCATTTATACCTACGTTATTGTTATCGCTTGTTGACGGTGTAACCAAAATACCATTCACACCATAACCAGTGTCGAGGCGATAGCCCGTTGGCAAACTTACCTTAAAGCTATATCTCTTGCCGTTGTATGGCAAGTGACCCGATAATGTTACGTTTGTCTGCGACTGTGAAATATCCGCATCTTCAAAATGACCGCGCATTAACAAGTCATTGTTATAAACATTCCAAGTAATAACCTTTCTTAAAGGCGCAGGACTTATCGCTAAAGTTGTCCTAGATGTCAAATTAGGCAGATAACTTCCGCTTGTTGTCTTTACACTTAACGTATATGAGGTATCTCCTATCAGATTACTAAAATCCAACTTGACAGGAATCTGTCTGGAATATTCATCCAACACTATATTGCCTTGGTTTATCGTAACCGGCGGTAAGCCTTGAGCATTTGCTTCAACCGTAATAGGCATGGTCTTGCCAGTATGTATAATTGTGCTTTGCGATATATCTATATATACGTCAATGATATCGCCAACCGCGCCCGTCAGTGCGCTGTTTTGCAAAGTATCGGTTATACTTAAGTCTATCTGCGCTTTCGCAACTTGGAATTCCAACTTATTGTTGTTTGTACGCCATCTAGTATTTGCAGTGTCATTAAGCGTAACGACAAGTTGATAATTCTCCACGTCGTACGCTGTGACTTTGTAACTACTATTGCTGAAAGACACGTCGTTGTATTTAGGACCGCTTGGCACAGATATTGTATAATAGTTTAGATAGTCCGAATTGTACTCCACTTGGAATTCTACGCCTTGGTTGCCGTTATACTCTTTGACATTGTCTCCTATAAATTTCGGAAAATCTATTTTCTTTTTATCTATAGAAAAATCTACCAATCTTTCATTGCCATTTTTGTCGTCTGACCACACATTGCTACCGCCAATAGTGAGTTTGACCATATAATCGCCAAATACCGTCGGCTTGCTTATTGGAGACTGCGAATTCCTATCGAAATATTCTACGCTAACGATGCTTGCAAAACTTGATGTATACCAAGATTGAGTTTCAACTCCTTGCGGATTTCCATTGTACTCTATCGAAAATTCTTCCGGTACGTCAAATACGTAAGCGGAACTTTGATCTGCCAATGTCAAATCAAGATTGAATGCAGGGCGAACGGCAAACGTACCACCGTTCGTATCACTGATCGAAGTGCTAGTAACCGCAGTATTTGACAGACTACCTGTTGCAGTTAGATACCAAGCGCTCGTTGCATTATGATGGGCGCCGGAACGCACCCAAGCGAACTTGCTATTACTAATTCCCCATTGGTCTGCGTTCAATCTCCATATTCCACCGTAAGCAGTAAAATCTTGACTGGTGTTTTGCCCTGTCTCGGAAACGGAAGGAATCCACAGCAAATCGTTGCCCCAATCATAGTAGTTAGTCTTTCCTTGTACGGCTATAGTGCCGGAACCGGAATACCATTTGTTTGATGGTATATCATACTTCGAAGAATCATTCGGAGAAGTATGTAAGACGTTCGAACCTTGCGTACCTTGCATTATATCATACCAGTTCTCATATTGTTGGTACAAAACTTGATTCGGCTTAATAATAAAGTTTGTTATGCTACCCGTTTCGCTAGTATTCGTATATATACCAAATGGATAGCCGTCATCACCGTATATATCAGTATCAGTAAAATCTACCAAGTTGCTTCCATTGCTCGTATATTTTGTGCCATTATTGAGAAGTCCCGCTCTAATATAACTTGTGCTGTACATAGTAGATGGATAAGTTGCAGAAAAATCGGTATTGCTCGACGGTTTCCATGCTCCCCAATTGCTGTCATACGCTACGTCTTTTAACATGAGCGTAAGTATAACGTGCGCGCTATTACTATTATCCGTAGTAGTCAACGCCGTGACTATCCAATCTTTGCCGTCTAACTTTACTACGATATTTTTACCATTGGCAGTTCTTATATCTTGAGAATCCATACCACTGTGAATTGACTTGACAGAATTATTTGCATAAGTATTTTTTTGCGCTTTTGCATTATCTTCTACGTCTGCAAAAGTAGCGTTTTCTCCTGCTAATTTAGAGTATAACTTTTCCAAAGCAGTTGCATTAAACACGTTGCCGTTCACTTGTGTAGAACGAGTATTCTTACCTATAAGCAAATCTGTCTCAATAAAATCAGCGCTCGAAGTTGTAATTACCGCGCTCTCTCCGACTTCGTTACTCCCTATTAACGATATTGCAAAACTAATTACGATAAGCATTGCTACTATAATGCTCGTCAAATAAATAAGTTTTGACCTATGTTTTCTTAGATTCATTGTTAACCTCTCTCTTGTCAAGGATAATTTCTCAATGTAAATTATACTTTTCTCTTATATAGTCACGCTGTACTTATAGAATTTTCTATACAATAGGTACTTCTAATTCCAAAATTTGTATATTTTTTATATATAAACAAACTTTGTTTCCCTATCTTTTGAAGATTCTAAATTCCAAAAAAAGTATACTTTTACTGACCCAAAGGTATTGCAATTTTTCTACGCGTGAAGTATAATGTATTTGAAAAATTATGCTCTTTCGAGAGTAGTCAGTAAAAGTATACTTTTTTTGGAATTGTGAAAAATTTATAAATTTTTAGAAAATTTGCGGTTAAAAAATGCAACGCTAACAAATAGCGTTGCATTTTTTTTATAATTTGTTTGTTGAGATTTCTCGACTTCGCTCGAAATGACATTACGTTAGCGCAAGCGTGTTACAATGTTCTTATACTCTCTATCGGAGGTTTACGCGAGTACATTGCCACAGGTATTACCGTGGATACGATAGCCGTCAAGAGCGCAATGCCGAATATGCACAGCGCGGACAGCGGTCCGAATGAGAATATGCTGATTACGATAATCGTCTCGGCGGTGAGAATGCTGTTGAGCAATACGCACAGTCCAAACGTACCCAATACGGAAACGAGGAAACATATAAGCGCGATAATCATCGACTCTGACATAAATATCTTGTAAACGTCGCGAGTACGCGCGCCGATTGCTCGAAGTATGCCAATCTCCTTTCTCTTTGCGCTGATAGACGCCGAGATGAAATTGAACATCAACAAGAAGGCAAACAATGCAAGCACTAGACCCGATATGAGGAATGCCGTGCCCAACGTATCCGCCATATCGATAAACATCTCGAGCTGCTGCATTTGCGTATTCATGATAATGACAGTCGAATCGTCTTCCCCGCGAGCATACGTCATATTGACAAGTTCTTGCACCGACGCATTGTCGTGAGTGAACGGAACGTATACCGAGCTGATGAAAGCGTCTTCAGGCGCAACGTAGTTGGTCACGAATTCGCTGCGGTAGCTGTCGTAATTCTCGGAGATATAATATTTGGTGTAAAGATCGTCGGAAAGATATGCGCAACGGTCGTTGATATTTTCAAAGAACATCCCCGCCAAAGTTACGTTCTCAAACTCATTATAGATATTCTTGATGCCTATATCGACTTGGCAATCGGGGAAATACCCGCGCGCTTCCTCGAATAAATCCAAAATCTCCTGTCTTGAAAGATTGAGTGACGAGATATTATAGAGCTTGTGAAGAGGATCGACGGCATATTGTGCCTCGGACTGCACACTCCAACGCTCGTTATTCCACTGCTGCCAAGCTTCATTATAAGCGTCCATTTCCTCCTTGGTTGCATCGTCAGGACGCATTGGTTCGGGATTTTCTGCAATGAATTTTTCATAAGCGGTTTGTCTGGCATTGTATATGAG
>CAMWSW010000075.1 GCA_947176975.1 uncultured Clostridia bacterium
AAGAACCGTTCTTATGGTACAAGAAGTGGAATTATTATATTAGACCGGTTGTATGGAACAGCGCCAATAGCGATCACGGTGTGACCGATAGCGGAATGCAATGGTGTATGACGGATGAAGGAACTATCGCAATATCGGGTTATGGTGGATCGTTGTCAAAAGTTGAGATACCGTCCGAAATAAACGGAAGAAGCGTAACGAGCATATTAGAGTCTGCTTTCATAGAGCGTAAAGATATAATTAGTATAGATATACCTGCATCAGTTGCGTACGTAGGTAAAAATGCATTCAAATATTGCGGTAAGATGGCAATTTACTGTCAAGTGAGCGAAAAGCCCGCCGGATGGGATGTAGAATGGAATCCAAGCCGGCAGAGGGTCATATGGAACAATAGTCCAAATGATCACGACGTCACGCATGACGGAATACAGTGGCGCTTGACGGACGAAGGGACTGTAGAGATAATGGGATATAGCGCAGACGCATTTCAATTTAAGATACCGTCGACAATAGACGGAAAGGTGGTTAGCGCAATTTCTGCAGATGCCTTTGACGATTGTGATAGGTTGACACGCGTCGAGATTCCCATCGGCATAACGAAGATAGGTAGTGGTGTGTTTGACGGTTGTATGAGTTTAATAATATATTGCGAGGCAGAAAGTAAACAAATCGGTTGGGAGTATAATTGGCGCAGCGGTCGTCCTGTAGTGTGGAATTGTAAATACAATGACGTGGCAGATGACGGCAACGTATATTTGACAGCAGACAACGGAATGAATTACACCTTAGATAACGGTAAAGCAACGCTGGTAAGTGTGTTTAAAGCTATAAGCGGTGACGTTGTAATACCCGCTTCAGTCGTATACAAAGACGTTGAGTATAAAGTAACTGGTATAGGCGACGAGACGTTTAGAAATATTAAGAGTGTGACTAGCGTCAAGATATCCAATGGCATTGAGAGTATAGGGGAATCTGCGTTCTCAAATTGCGACAATCTGTTTAGCGTCGAGATACCAAACAGTATGATAAGCATAGGCTCGCATGCATTTGCATTCTGTAGTGAATTAAGAAATATATGGATACCCAAATCGGTAGAATATATGGGCGAGAGTGTATTTCAAAGATTCGGCAATGATTATATTTTATGTGCTTATTGTGAGGCGGAAAGCAAGCCAATCGGATGGGATGAGAAATGGAGTGTCCGTTATTATGACCAATGGATGGGAAGGTACAGCTACAACAGTTACGTTTTTGGATCAACAGGTATAGGTATTTATTAGTTATATTAAAATTATAATTGAATTTATTGCCCAAATAAGGTATAATTAAATACAGAGGTATTTATGGACAGACTTATACTTTTGGATTCCAATTCGTTGATAAACAGGGCTTATTACGCTTTGCCCAATCTTTCGACCCATTCGGGACAGTTTACGGGAGCGATATTCGGATATATAAATATGCTTATGAAGATTGTATCGACGTACAATCCCACGCATATTATCGCCACTTTCGACCGCAAAGCGCCCACCTTCCGCAAGGCAATGTACGAGGGCTATAAGGCTACGCGTAAGCCTATGCCGATTGAACTTGCAAGTCAGCTTGCGCCTCTCAAAGAGATTCTTTCGGCAATGAATATTCCCATTGTGGAAATGGATGGATACGAGGCTGACGACATAATCGGCACGTTGGCAAAGAGATTTTCCGTAGAGACCTATGTCGTCACGGGAGATAAGGATTCTTTGCAACTCATTGATGACACGACGACGGTGTTGCTTACAAAGAAAGGAATCACGGAAATTGCATTTTACGACAGAGATATGCTTGCAAGCGAGGGACTTGTGCCGTCGCAGATTATTGATTTAAAATCCCTTATGGGAGATGCTTCAGATAATATCCCGGGAGTCGCGGGCGTAGGCGAAAAGACGGCAAGGGATTTGCTTGCCAAATACAGTACCTTAGACGGCGTATACGCGCATATTGACGAGATAAAAGGCAAGTTGCAGGAAAAGCTCGTTGCTAATAAGGATATGGCGTATCTGTCCTATGACCTTGCCACCATCAACGTGAATTCGCCCGTAGAATTCGACGATCTTGACAAAGCAAAGTTTTCACCCGTATTTTCACAAGAGGTCAAGAAACTCCTCAAGGCTTTGGAACTCACCAAGATAGCCGACAGAATGAATTTCGACGGCGAAGACAGCGAAAGCGCGCAAGAAGGCGTCGCCGAAGAGATTTCTATACCCAAGGCGGTTGATATCGACGATTTGGACGGTCTTGGCGAAGTGATTTCTCATTTGATTATGCAAGGCAAGTTTGCCTTCTCATTGGCGCAAAGAGTGACTTTGGCAATCGATGAGGAATGTTTTAATATAGTTATATCAGACAATCTATTGGGCGACGGCATAAATTATTGCGATTTCATAGGCGCAATGAAGGGCGTATTTGAAAGCGATAAGATAATCAAGGTATGTTACGACCTCAAGAATAATATGCGCGTGCTTTCGCATGACGGTGTTAAGCTCAATGGTGTTGAGAGCGACGTGTTGCTCAAAGCCTATCTTGTAGACGCCAACCGCAATTACAAGTCGGAGCAAGAACTATTCAACGCATATAATCTTCCCGACGGCGAAGAAGCCGCGCTTATTTACTATATTGACGGCGTTATTGACAAAGAACTCGAGGCGAGGAATCTCGTCAAGCTGTATAAAGAAGTTGAGTTGCCTTTGGTAGACGTGCTTTTCGACATGGAAGAAGAGGGCTTCAAAGTCGACGTAGATATACTCAATGAGTTGAATAAGAAGTTTTCGCAGGAACTTGACGGGCTTTTAAGCGAGATTATGACGCTTGCGGGCAAGCCGTTCAACGTCAATTCCACCAAACAACTTGCAAGCGTGCTCTTTGAGGATTTGGGCTTGAAGACGGGCAAAAAGACCAAGACGGGCTATTCCACCAACGTAGACGTGCTCAATTCCATCAAGAATCAGCATCCAATCGTGCCTTTGATACTTCGTCAGCGTGAGTTATCCAAGCTCAAATCGACGTATCTTGACGGTATGTTGCCCCTTATCGACAGCAATCACAAGATACACACTGTATTTAAGCAGACTGTCACGGCTACGGGCAGACTTTCGTCTACAGAGCCAAATTTGCAGAATATACCAATACGTAAGAGCGACGGTAAGTTGATACGCAAGATGTTTATTGCAAGCGAGGGTAATACTTTGGTATGCGCCGACTATTCGCAAATCGAACTTCGTCTTATGGCGCAGTTCAGCGGTGACGAAACGATGATTGATGCTTTCAATAATGGAGTGGATATACACCGTACGACGGCTGGCAAAGTATTCGGCGTACCTTTTGAGATGGTCACCGATGAGATGAGAAGACATGCAAAAGCCGTCAACTTCGGCATTATATACGGCATAAGCGACTTTGGACTTTCCGAAGATATAGGCGTGCCGGTATACAAGGCAAGAGAGTTTATCAACAGCTATTTCGATACCTATCCAAAGGTAAAAAAATATATGGACAAATGCGTAGAGATCGCCAAGGAGCAAGGCTACGTCACCACATATATGAACAGACGAAGAGATATACCCGAAATCAAGTCTTCCAACTTCAATTTGAGAAGTTTTGGAGAGAGGGTAGCTATGAATATGCCTTTGCAAGGCAGCGCAAGCGACATTATCAAGGTGGCTATGCTCAAAGTTCACAAGGCTCTCAAAGAGGGCGGATACAAGGCGAAACTCATCATGCAAGTCCACGACGAATTGATAATAGACTGTCCGTTGGATGAGGTTGAGTCTGTCAAAAAACTCTTGGTCGACAATATGCAAAACAATACTCCCGACTTTGAAGTTAAGCTCATTGCGGAGTGCTCTTGCGGAAATAGTTGGTTGGAGGCGAAATAATGAAGATTGCCGTAATAGGCGGAATAGGCAGCGGAAAAAGCCGTGTCATAGAGTGTCTTAAAGAGCTTGGCGAGAGAACTTGCGATTGCGATAAGATATATAAAGATATACTAGCTGATGGGGAGTATATAAGGCAGATCGGACAGATTTTCGGGGTAGTTAAGGACGGCGCGATAGATAAAAACGCGTTGGCAAAAATAGTCTTTTCCGACGAGAAAAAATTGCGCCAACTCAACGACTTGGCGCATCCGCTCGTGTTCAAAAGGGTAGAGGATATATATAAAGAGCAAGAGGGAAATCTATTCGTAGAGGTGTCGGCTTTTGAGGAAAGCATGGCAAAATACTTTGAAGAAATAGTCTATATCAAGAGCAATCAAAGCCAAAGAATAGAGAGGGTAAAGGTTCGCAACAACTTCGAAGAGAATTACATATTATCCATAATATCCAAGCAAATGCCTGACGATAAGATGCAGGAGATTGCCGACTTTGTAATAATCAACGAAGGGAGTTTGGAAGATCTCGATAGGCAAGTTGAGTATTTAGTTGCTTTTCATAAATTCGGTTAAAAGTCCATAATTTAGATTCTTTGGACGCGCTCAAAAGTACTGTGGTAAAGCGGAAACCCTGCCTTGAACGCGTCACTCTGAGCTGAACGCAGCAAGGTCGAAGAGTCTTTATTTTTTTTGTCGTTAACACTATCTATTTGCGCGCATAACAACGCATTGAAAAAATCATACTAACGAATTTGCAATTTTGATGTTGTCCATTACACTTCCAAATTATTTTGATTTAACGAAATAAATGGCAGTATACTTATGAAATACTGCCATTTATGAAATACTTGCGCTCAAATTATCAATTTTAATAACTAATTATTATTTTATTATCATTTTACTTATTCTTTGGTAAATCAGACTCTTTTGCCGCTTCCTTGGCAATATCCTCATCATTGACGGGTTCGTCTTTGACAATATGCACGTCAAGTTGAGGATACGGGATAGTTACGCCGTTCTCGTCAAAGGTCTTTTTGACGGCTTCCATCATATACCAATGCGCAGCCCAGAAATCGTCGCTCTTTGTGAAGTATCTTGCAAGGATTACGATAGCGTTGTCTGCGTGTTCTTTGATATTGATAAAGGGCGCAGGGTCTTGCAAAATGAGTTCGTTTTTGTCCATACATTCTTTTATCAAAGACTTGGCCTTTTCAAAGTCGCATTCATATGAAATTGAGAATAGTATGTCGTTTCGTCTCGTACCGTGGACGTTGTAGTTGGTGACGATAGAGTTGCCTGCCACGCCGTTGGGGATTACGATGAGTTTGTTGTCGCCCGTGCGTAGATATGTGTAGAAGAGTTTGATATCTTCGACAGTACCGCTTTGACCGTCGCACTCGATATAATCGCCTATCTTGTAGGGGCGCATTACCACGATAATAACGCCGCCAGCGAAGTTGGCAAGAGAACCTTGCAAGGCAAGACCTATGGTGAGTCCGATTGAAGTGATTGCCGCGGCAATTGCCGAAGTCTCTATGCCGAGATATGTCAACACGCAGACAAATCCCAAAAGTATGAGAATGCGTTTGAGCCAAGGCACGGAGATTTTTCTCAAAGTGAGGTCGACGTTTTTCTTTTGCAGTCTTTTGTCGAGCTTTTTGCATATCGCCTTGATTATTGCGCAGTATACGGC
>CAMWSW010000076.1 GCA_947176975.1 uncultured Clostridia bacterium
GTAAATACTAAACTCTTTTTTGATTTTATATTCATCTTCTGACCTCTCGGGAATTAGTTTGAGAAGTTGAATTAAAATTATTCTAATTTTTATATTTTTTGGCAAAATCCAGCATCTCTTTTGCGTGAGGAATGGCATACTCGGACGTATCTTGTCCTCCGATAAGTCTGGATAGTTCTTCAATCTGATCGTTTTCGTTTAGGCAGACGAGTTTAGTTATAGTCTGTCCGTTTGTTGTTGATTTCTGAATTAGATAGTGCGTATCTGCCATTGACGCAAGTTGAGGTAGGTGCGTAATTGCAAGAACTTGCTTATCTTTGGAGATATCGTACATCTTTTGCGCGACGATTTGAGCGATTTTACCGCTTATTCCCGTGTCTATTTCGTCAAAAACCATTGTAGATATTCCATCAAGATTTGCGATTATCTTCTTCATTGCAAGCATAAAACGTGATAATTCACCGCCTGATATTACTTTTGAAAGTTCTTTTACAGGTTGTCCTGCATTTGCGCTAAACATAAATATTGCTTCGTCGCTTCCGTTTGGCGACGGCGTAAATTCATCAATAGACGGCAATGGCGAAAAATTAGTCTCAAACTTGCAAGAATTCATACCCAATTTTTTGAGTTCTGATTGAATATTATCGGCAAGCAATTTTCCGACTTTTTTTCTTTCTTGAGATAATATTTGCGTATTCTTATAAAGTTTTTTAATCAGCTCTTGCTTTTGAGCTTCGTATTCTTTAACTTTTTCTTCACCGTCAGACAAGAAGTCATATTCTTCTTGCATTTCTTTGAGATTCTTCTTAATTTCTTCTATAGAGTTGCCGTATTTTCTCTTCAATCCGCGAATCAGCATAAGCCTTTCTTCGCATCTTTCGTATTCTTGCATACTGAAATCATTGGATTGAGCCATATTTTCTAGCGTATAAGCCAGATCTTTGAGTTCAATTTTGCAACTGTCCAGACGCTCGATAATTCCGTCAATACTTGCGTCGTACTCCCGTATTTTTGCAAGATTAGATATTAAAAAACTCAAAATGCTTAAGATATTTTCGCTTTCGTCACCATTGAGAGCGTTGTAACTTTCATTCAACGTAGAAATAATAAGTTGAGAATTGTTGAGCTTGTGACGAAGCGCAATGAGTTCTTCTTCCTCGCCGTCCTGCAGATCCGCATCTACTATCTCATTTATTTGGTACTCTAATAAGTCAATATTCTTGTTTACGTCATGGAGAGAGCCGTATTTATCTAACTTTTTGCAAATTTCTCTATATTCCGAGTACAAATTCTTTTGAATACCTATATATTTATTGATGCTGTCTTCTCCGTATTTATCGATGATATTCAAGTGAAATTGACTGTTGAGCGCGGTTACGTTCTCATGTTGCGAATAAATATCTGCAAGAGTACTTGCAACGTCTTTAAGCATAGCAAGAGTCACTCTCTGACCATTAATTGAACAGGTATTCTTACCATCCAACGTCATCGTGCGCTTTAATATGAGCTCGTCTTCTGCTTCTATATCGTACTCATTTAGCAAATTTTGAGTGTTTACATTTATATTTTCAAATACTGCAGTTACGCTGGCGCTATTTTCTCCATATCTAATGAGAGATTTATCTGCTCTTTTGCCCAAAACAAAACTTAAACTGTCAATAATTATTGATTTACCTGCGCCCGTTTCGCCCGACAAAATATTGAGCCCTTGATTGAAATTGACGTCAAGAGATGTGATTAAAGCAATATTCTTTACGTTAAGATTTGTCAACATATCAATAACTGTCCTTAATAATGTTTATCACGTCGACAGCGTCCTGCTCTGTCCTTGTGACGCAAAAAATCGTATCGTCGCCTGCAATAGACCCAATAAGTTGAGGAAGATTCATTCTGTCAATGAAAGCTCCTGCGGAATTTGCCGCGCCTGATACAGTCTTGATAACGATAATATTGCCTGCGTGTTGCATACTCAATACGCTTTCTTTAAAAATATTGTCGTATTTTGCGTGAAGTCCATGCTCTTTGTAACTGACTTGGGTATAGCGATACTTCTTTGATTTTCCGGCAACCTTGACCAGTCCGAGTTGTTTGATATCTCTTGACACTGTAGCTTGCGTTACGTTGTAGCCGCGCTGTTGCAACATGACGGCAAGTTCTTCTTGCGTGTCAAGTTCGTTTTGCGAAATTATATCCAAAATTGCCTGTTGTCTGGTCTTATTTGACATTTTAATCTCCCCAATAATTGAGTTTTGCGCTAAGTTTAGCATAGAAATTTTGATTTTTTAGTCTCACAAACGACGCTTGTTTTTTACCTTTTTCTATTACAATATCCATTGCCTCGTCTTGCAGTTTAGCAACTATGATGCCGTCGGCAATGACGCGCATATAATTGTTTTGAGTGGAAATCTTTATGCTCATATTGTCGTCCACGACCATTGGACAACTGTGCAAAGAATGCGGACAAATTCCGTTGATAATCAGAGCCTTGACAGTCGGACTCAATACCGGGCCATTGCATGACAGCGAATATGCAGTCGAACCCGTAGGAGTGGAAACGAGTACTCCGTCGCTTCTCAAGGTATCTGCCAAGATGCCGTCTATATACACGTCAAACACCGATACGTGACATGGATCTTGACAACTGACGACTACTTCGTTGAGCGCATTAAACTGCTGATCTCCAAGCGTAGCTTTGAGCATGGAACGCCGCTCGATTGTATAATCACCGCTCTGCAATGCAGAAATAGCATATCCCATTTGATTTTCGTCAATCTCTGTCAAGAAACCTATTTTGCCCATATTGATACCAAGTATCGGCAAATCGCTCGGCAAATTGCGCACGATATCAAGCATCGTGCCGTCTCCGCCAAAGGCTACGACTACGTCGCACCACTCAAATACCTCTTTTGCGACGGCAACGACTTTGTCGTCAAAATACTCTTTTGCGTTGTCGCATACTTTGTACTCAATGCCGACTTCTCGTAGCTTTTGGCAAAATAATTTGCTTGCTAAAGCGTCTAAATCTCTTTTTAAATTTGTTTTGATTCCAATTTTCATACTTAAATTATATACGATATTGCATAATTATTCAATTCATTTGCATAAATATATCAAAAATTCTTTATTTTTTCCTTCTTTAATAGGAGCTGTCGTCAATCCTTTAAAAGAAAATCCAATGGACAGCGCAAAGGACTTTATATCATCGCATACTCTTTGGTGAGTCTTGGGACTTAGAACTAAGCCCTTTTTGCTTAATTCTTTTGCGCCAGCTTCAAATTGAGGTTTGATAAGCGCGATTACTTCTCCTCCGTCCTTCAACAACTCATAAACTGCCGGTAAAATATATTTCAATGAGATAAAGCTTACGTCGATGCTTGCAAAATCGCACGTCTCACCCAAATCGTCTACTGTGATATACCTAGCGTTAAGCTTGTCCTTTATAACAACTCGACTGTCCGCCTTTAATTCGTCGTCAAACGCGCATTCGCCAACGTCGACGGCATACACTTTTGCTGCTCCATTTTTGAGCATACAATCGGTAAAACCGCCGTTGGAAGCGCCGATATCGACACATACTTTACTTTTTACGCTGTAATTAAAATCGTCAAACGCCTTTTGAAGCTTGTCTCCGCCAAGCGACGAAAACTTGAAATTATCCAAAATTTCTACAGTTGAATTATCTTTTAACTCGTATCCCGCCTTTGTGACGTTTTTGCCGTCAACTTTGACAAAGCCGCTTTCAATCATCTGTTTTGCCTTTGTTCGCGTGATATTTTGTGTTGTCGAAAGATATAAATCCAATCTCATATATTATAATTAAAGTTTGCTTTTGATAAATTTCACAATACTGTCACTGTCAAACCCGACTTCTTTGAGAAGCTCTTTGCGAGAAGCGACAGCGTAAGCGGTATTAGGAATATTGACGCCGTATACTTGCGTGTCTTTGTCTTGTTCATTGTTGAACTTTTCAAGGGCTTGAGCATAAAGAGAATTTTGCGCAATATATTCTTCAAAGAAAAATAATTTTTTGCCTTTCATAGAATCAAGCATTTCTTCGTCATACGGTCTTATAAATCTTGCGTTGACGACGTCAACGTCTATGCCTTGAGACTTTAGAATTTCTGCGCTTTCGCATACGCTTGAGAGCGTTTCGCCATTTGATATCAATACAATCTTGCTATCGGAAGATACAATCTTCTCCCACTTGCCGCGCTCAATAGGCGTATGTACAGTATAATCTTTGGATATTTCGCTCTTTGGATAGCGAATTGCAAGCGGAGCGTCAAATTCATGAGCCCAGACTAATATATTTTTCAATTCTTTTCCGTCTTTGGGGGCAAATATAGACATATTCGGCGTCGCGCCGAGATACGCTACGTCATACAGTCCTTGATGAGTTTCACCGTCTCCGCCGACAAATCCCGCTCTGTCAATGCAAAATACTACGGGTAATTTATTGAGACATACGTCGTGCAAAATATTGTCGTACGCGCGTTGCAAGAACGTAGAATAAATGGCTACGTATGGCTTCTTCCCTGCCAAAGCAAGTCCCGCTGACATAGTGACCGCATGTCCTTCTGCTATGCCTACGTCAACAAGCCTTTGGGGGTGTCTTTGCGCGAATCCGCTCAATCCCGTACCGTCGGTCATTGCCGCAGTGATTGCAATAATATTCTTATTTTTGTCGGCAAGTTCTGTCATAGTCTCTCCGAAAACTTGACAATAAGTCGGTTTTGAATTCTCTTTACCTACGCTGTGGTACTTTGAGGGATTGAGTTCTGCGTCCTTAAATCCCTTGCCTTTTTGGGTAACGACGTGTAATACCAAAGTCTTTTTTGAATTCTTTGCATACTTCAATTTGCCTATCAAATCGGATATGTTATGTCCGTCGATATTGTTGAGCATTTCTATATCCAAAAATGAAAATTCGTTGCCGTACTTGCGGACGATTTTCAAATACTCGTTGATAAATCCCACGTTGCCGGAGATAGACATATTGTTGTCGTTGATAATAAATATAACTTTTTTATTTAACGTAAGTACATCGTTGAGCGCCTCAAAAAACAGTCCGCCCGTCATTGCACCGTCGCCTATTAGACAAATGATATTACCGTCGATATCACCTCTTGCCATACCGCATGCAATGGATAAAGCTGTCGAAGCGTGACCGCTGTTGACGGTATCGTATTCACTTTCTTCTCTCTTGGGAAAGCCGTTGAGTCCGTCTTTTTGTCTTAAGGTGTCAAATTCATTGAGTCTGCCTGTAAGTATTTTATAAGCGTAACACTGATGTCCTACGTCAAATATAAGTTTGTCTTTGGGAAAATCAAATACGTAATTCAAAGCGCAAGTCAAATCAACGACGCCCAGGTTTGACGCCAAATGCCCGCCATTGGCAAGCGTATACTTGGTAATAACATTTCTTAAATCATTTGCCAAAAGGTCAAGCTCTTCCAATGAAAGTTTCTTGATATCGTCAGGCAATTTAATTTTGTCAAGAATTTGCATTACTTCTTCCTCTTCGCAGTAAATTTTGAACCGAATAATCCTATCATTCTTGCCGACATGAAGACGAATTC
>CAMWSW010000077.1 GCA_947176975.1 uncultured Clostridia bacterium
GTTCTCGCCTTGATAGCGTATTCAAGCGGATTTGCTTTTGCGGGGTCTTGCTCTGCCTCGACAATCATCCAGCCTTGATAATTTGCCTTGTCGAGTATGTCGAATATCGGAGCGAAATCTATGCAACCGTCGCCGGGTACTGTAAACGCGCCCTCTCTCACGCCCTGCAAGAAAGAAAGTTTTTGCTCCTTGACTTTCTTTACGACTTCCGGGCGAATATCCTTGAGGTGAACGTGCTTTACTCTGTCTGCGTATTTCTTAAGTACAGCTACGTAATCCTGTCCGCAATATGCAAGGTGTCCGCTGTCAAAGAGCAAGGAGAACTTGTCTTTGTCCGTCATCTCCATCATTCTGTCGACTTCTTCAGCCGTCTGCACTACCGTGCCCATATGGTGGTGATATACCAAAGATATGCCCATTGAATTTGCGATCTCGCCAAGTCTGTTCATACCCTTTGCGAATTTCTCCCACTCCTTGTCGTTCATCACGTACTTGCAGTCGAATACGGGAGTGTTCATCTGTCCCTGTATGCTGTAGCTTTGCTCCGACGCGCCGATTCTCTTTGCGCCCATAGCCTTGAGGAAATTGCATTGCGCAATAAATTCCTTCTCCACTTCTTCCATTGGCTTTGTGAGTACGAATGAGGAAAACCATTGATTTGCAATGGAAAGTCCTCTCATATCCAACGCCTTTTTGAGGACAGCCGTATCCTTGGGATACTTGTTGCCCACTTCTGAGCCTTCAAAGCCCGCTAATGCCATTTCGCTTACGCATTGCTCAAAGGTATTTTCCGCTCCCAAATCGGGCATATCGTCGTTTGTCCACGCAATAGGAGCAATACCGAGTTTGATATTTTTCTTGTCCATAATTCCACCTATTAGAATTTATCAATATTTTCTTGCTTTTTCAAGCATTTGTTTTCTCTCTTCCAAAGCTTCTTCTTGCTTTGCCGTCTTTGGGTTTTGGGTGCAACCTACGTTCCACCAGCCGTCGTAACCATGCGTCATAGACTTTGGCAATACCTTGATATCAATGAGCGTAGACGTCGTTTGCTTCAAGCTGTCGGCAATTGCTTCTTCAAGTTCCTTTTCGTTGTGAGCGGTGTAAGTAACAAAACCGTAGCCCCTTGCGCTCATAGCGTAATCTATGTTCAAGAACTTACCGCCTCTGATTGGCTTATTGCCCTCTCTGTATCTCAACTCAGTGCAAAGCGCGTCTACGCCTTGACCCATTTGCAAGTTATTGATACAGCCGAAGGATGAGTTGTCAAAGAGAAGCACGTTCATCTTGATACCCTCTTGAATTGCCGTAACCATTTCGGTATGCAACATAAGATAACTGCCGTCGCCAACCATAGCGTACACTTCTTTGTCGGGACGCGCCATCTTACTTCCAAGACAACCTGCTATCTCATAGCCCATACAGGAATATCCGTATTCCATATTGTAACTGTCCTTTTCGTCGGTAGTCCACATTCTTTGCAAATCTCCGGGGAGACTTCCCGCAGAACCTACTATAATTGCGTCCTTAGGAATACAACGCCTTATCACGCCTATTGCCGTCGTCTGCGCCATTGCCTCGCCGTGTTCTTTGATGAAATTCTCCACGACGTCGGGCATATGCTCGTCTATCTCCGTCTTGTATCCCTTGCTCACTGATATGTGAGTAAGTCTGTCCATTTCCTTTTCCCACTCTGCTTTCGCCTTTGCAATTTGCGTAGTATATCCGCTCTTGTAATCGCCGAGCAATTCGTCGAGCGCAAGTATTCCCGCTTTAGCGTCACCCACAGCCTTGATTGCGTCGAGTTTGGACGCGTGGAAAGCCGACATATTCAAAGTGACGACTTGTTTGTCTGCATAAAGCGACTTTGACGCTGTCGTGAAGTCGGTGAATCTCGTACCTACGGCGATTATCAAATCGCAAGCTTTTGCAAACGTATTGGCAGAGCTGTTGCCCGTTACGCCAAGTCCGCCCACGTTGAGAGGATGAGACGACTTGATTGCGCTCTTGCCGGCTTGCGTTTCGCAGAAAGGTATATTATGCTTTTGACAGAAATCTGCGACGACCTCACCCGCTTCGCTGTATTTTACTCCTCCGCCTACGATAAGAAGCGGTTTTTTGCTCTTCTTTATCGCCACTGCCAAATCGTCAAGTTCTTCTTTGACGGGCGTCGGACGAGTAATTCTATGCACTCTCTTTTTGAGGAAATCCGTCGGGAAGTCGTATACTTCTCCCTGCACGTCTTGAGGCATTGCGATAGCCACTGCGCCCGTATGCGCGGGGTCGAGCAAAACTCTCATTGCGTTGAGCATTGCGCTCATAAGCATTTCGGGACGGGATACTCTGTCAAAATACCTCGTCACCGCCTTGAATGCGTCGTTGGTGGTAATACCTGCATTGTAAGGCTGTTCTATCTGTTGAAGTACGGGATCTGGTTG
Organism: uncultured Clostridia bacterium; assembly: GCA_947176975.1. Taxonomy (GTDB): domain Bacteria; phylum Bacillota; class Clostridia; order Christensenellales; family UBA3700; genus RACS-045. The sequence continues at coordinate 2,439 of CAMWSW010000077.1, forward strand.
ACGGGTGGCAAACGTATCGCCCATAAACAAAAGAAGCGGAATATTGTTTGCCGTTGCCGTACCTGCCGCGGTTACCATATTCGCCGCGCCCGGTCCGATAGAAGATACGCAAGGCAATATCTTGCGTCTGTTGTTCTGCTTTGCATACGCTGTCGCAACTTGAGCCATACCTTGCTCGTTTTTGCCTTGATATACTTTCAAAGAGTGCTTGCCCATTGACAATGCTTCGCCAATGCCAAGTACGCAACCGTGTCCGAATATCGTAAAGAATCCCTCGACAAACTTGGTCTCTTTTCCGTCAAAACTGACGTATTGATTGTCCAAAAATTTTACGACGGCTTCTCCGACGCTCATTCTTTCGCTCTTCATATTCCCTCCTTATTTCTCCCAATATTCATATCTTGGATCGACTATTCTCGTCTTGTCCCAAGGATTGCCGTCAAGGTGTCTTATCATCCAGCAACAATACATTGGATATCCCGGAGCCGTGACCTGAACGTGCGTCTTACCGCCGGGGAAACAGCCTACGCTTCCGTCTACGATAGTATGCGGTTCAAACTGTCCTATAAAGCAAGCTCCGAAAGCCTCGGGAGTAGGCATTTTGTAATAGTATACTTCGGGTTGAGGATGCGAGTGCGGAAGATAGCTCCACCATCTGCCCTGTCTTGCAATAACTTCGCCCACTACGAGATTGGAGTAAGGCGCATTGGAATAGTCAAACACAGTGTTGACGTCTCTCACAGCCGTATTCTCCCAAAGTCCTTCACAAGACACGCTTCTTTGCACGTCTTTCTTGTCATAGAACTTCGACGGGAAAATCTTGTCGTTGGTCGTGGCAAGATAGATTATCTCGCTGTCTTCAAGAGCCTTGATTGTAATGGTATTTCCCTTGCATACGTGCATAGTTATGGGCATATCTTCATATACGTCCTTTCTTGTTCCGCTTCCCACGAGATCTCCGCATTTCATTTCCACTGCGCCTTCGGTGAGAAGTACGCACATTTCCTTGTCTTTTTCGCTGTACGTCACGCTCTTACCTTTTGCTATCTTGACGACGAGGATATCCATAAGCATATCGCTGTTTACGCCGTCCATTTGCGTAAGAGTCTTTACTCCATTGCTATCAAATTCCGGATAATTAAAAGCCATATTCGCCTCCGTTAAAATTTCGTTTATTAACCTCTTGCAATCATATCGCCGAATTGTTTTTTCTCTTCTGCGATAAATTTCTCAAGTTCCGCTACCGTCGGCATAAATTCCGAACAGCCGTGCGCCGACACAAGCATTGACGCGGAAGCCGAGCCAAGCTCAAGACAATCCATTATTTCTTTGCCCTCAAACATTCCGTACATAAACGCAGAGCCGTATCCGTCTCCGCCACCGAACGACTTGAAAGCCTCAACCGGGAACGGCTTGATATTGTATTTCTTGCCGTCGCAGGTGTGCGCCGTGCTTCCTTTCTTGCCGTGCTTGATGATGACGATCTTTGCTCTTTTGCCAAACCAATATTTCGCCGTCTGCTCGTCGTCCATATCGGGCGCAAAAATCGCTTGCGTCAAATCGTATTCTTCTCTAGAGCCCATAATAATATCTGCGTGCTCTGCGACTGCCGTATAGTATACTGCAATCTCGTCGTTGCTCTTCCAATTATATGCGCGGTAATCTATATCGAATATAATCTTGGTATTATTCTTTTCCGCAAGTTGCATAGCCTTGAGACAAGCCTCTCTAGACGGACTTTGCGCAAGCGCAGTACCGGAAATGAGAAGCGCCTTTGCGCTTGCAATATACTTTTCGTCGACGTCCGCAGGGTCAAGCATAAGATCTGCGACTCCGTCTCTGTACATCAAAATGCTGCTCTCCGACGGCGAAAGAATTTCCGTAAAGGTCAAGCCGAGTTTTTCTCCGTCGGTTGCTCTAGTCACTCTTGATACGTCGATGCCTTCTTTGACGAAAAAGTTCGTCACGTAATCGCCGAATTGGTCGTCAGATACCTTGCCGATAAAGCCGACTTTCTTGCCAAGTCTAGCAAGTCCGACTGCCACGTTGGCAGGCGAACCGCCGAGATACTTGCGATATTGTTGACTCTCCGACAACGGCTTGAAGTAATCCAGCGGATTGAAGTCTATTGCTATTCTTCCCATCAAAACGAGATCGAATTTTCTGTCTTTTTCAAACGTAACGTATTGCATTGTATACCTCTTTCTATTTAATATAAGTAAATATTTTTGTTTTGCTTTATGCTTCGGAATCGTTGATTAAGTGACATGAGCAAAATTGTGTTGGCGATTTTTGCGATAAGAAGGATAGGTGTTGCGCTCGTAGCAGAGCTACGTGCGTGTTGCCTAGACGACCTTAGCGTAATAAATCGATAGCAAGATTGCCATGAGAACTTATTCAGCGGTTCCACTAGGCTGACACAGTTTGATTATTGTCATTGCCGCCTCTTGCACCGCCTCGATAGCGTATGGCAAATAAGTCTTGGGGTCGTAAGTCGCGTCCTTACTTGCCAAGCCCTTCTTCAATCCTTGCGTAAACGCCTGTCTTAGGTGAGTCGCAAAGTTTATCTTGCTTATGCCCGCTTTAATACAATTTCTTATCACCTCATCGGAAAGTCCGCTTGCGCCGTGAAGTACGAGCGGTATGTCCACTGCTCCCGCAATCTCTTCGATTCTGTCAATAGCTATATGCGGCGTGCCTTTGTATACTCCGTGCGCAGTGCCGACGCCTATTGCCAGGCTGTCGACGCCTGTCAGCTCGACGAATTTGACAGCCTCGTCCACTTCGGTATATTTGATTTGTCCTTCAGTCTCTTCCTTTCCGCCAATCGTGCCTAGCTCCGCCTCGACGCTCACACCGCTTGCGTGCGCCATATCGACGACTTGTTTCGTCAATTCGACGTTCTTTTCAAAGGCAAGCATAGAGCCGTCAATCATCACCGAAGTATAGCCCGCGTCAATGCAGTCCTTGCAAATTTGCAAATCTCCGCCGTGGTCGAGATGTATGGAGATATCTGCTCCGCCCTTGTAATTAGCCCTGACGAGCGCAGAATAAGTGCCGACGCCTCCGTATTTCAACGTGCGCGGAATAGTCTGAATAATAATAGGT
>CAMWSW010000078.1 GCA_947176975.1 uncultured Clostridia bacterium
TTATTGTATAGTATCACCAAAATAAGAATCCCTCCTCGTTTGGCGAGAAGGGAGATAGGTAAACAAAATAACTACGCTTTGACGTTGCGCCACATTCTGTTCATTGAGCGCGTTTGGTCTCCGTAATCTTTCATTACCGCGCATCTCTGCACAATTTCAAGAGTAGGGAATTGCGCTTCAAATGCGTTGTAGTCTTCTTCTTCCACGTATATTATCGTATCGAATTCGCTGTCTTCGCCAAAGAAGTAAGACAAATCTACGTAATAATCCGTCTCTTCTTCGCTAGCCCAATTTTCCACGATATAATCATATACGTCTTGTGATACGACTCCCGAGGTATAACCTATATAATCCATGTTTTGTACTGCAATATCGCCTTTGCACATAAAGTTTATCCAAAGATTAGCGGCCTTGGTATTGCGACTGTACTTGGGAATACACCAAGCGTCGCAGAATATATTAGAGCCCTCGTATGGTACGAAGTAAGACATATCTCTTTCTCTCGACAATTCTTCTTGCAAAGCACCCATAGCGTACACCGCGTCGCCCGCCCATTGCAAAGTAAGGTCTATGTCGCCTTGGATGATGACTTCTTTGCCTTCGTCGTTTTCATATCCGCTGAGCAGAGCCTTTTGCTTGATAAGTTGTTTTTCGATCTTTGCCACGTTGTCGGCGTCCGTTGCGTTGAGCGCAATCGACGGAGTCATAGTCGGCGCAATAGTTTCGCCCGAGCGTTCGTTGAGCAGGGTATATATCGCTCCGATTGCGTAGGTATCGCGTACGGAATTTTTCATCATTATTCTTTGGTCAAAAGCCTTGTCCCAAAGCACAGCCCAGCCGTTTGCTTCGACGTATTCCTGCATAGAGGAGTAAGTTCCGTAGCTTGAATTTTCATACGCAGTCGAATCGTTGGCGTAGAGTATACCAAGCGTACCCATAGTGTACGGACGGCTGAAGACGTTGTATTCGCCGCTTTCCCTGTCGTAATCGAAATCAAAATAGAATCCGTCTTGCGTATTGCCCGACAGGAGCAGAGGAGAGATATCGTCTCTATAGTCCTCGATTTCGCCGTAGCCCAAATCGTCGAGATTTTTTTCAAGTCTTATGAGCAAATTTTCCTTTGCCATCTTTTCCACCATATAATCTGAAGGACATATTACGTCATAGTCGGCTTGCGTCGTCTTGATTTGCGAATACATGAGCTCGTTTTCGTCAAACAGGTCGTATTTTACGGTGATATGCTTTCCCGTGATTTCAAAATAGTATTCTTCGAATTCGTCTATTACGTCTTCGCCTATATACTCCGACCAATTATACACCTTGAGAACTTCGTCACGCGGGGTACAGCCGCTCAATACGATTGGCAGTACCGTCGATAAAGTCAAGGTCAACAATATAGCAATTACAGTCAATCTTTTTTTCATTTTTTCTCCTGTTTCTTCTTTGGCTTATAGAGTATCATCATCAAAGCGAATACGATAAAGAATATTATCGTAAACAACGCTCTTATGTCTGCGGGCAACGGGTGTTTGCCGTTCTTGAGACCGTAGAGCAAAGTTGACAGCGTCTCAAAAGAAGTCACGTTGACTTTGGTGATGACGAAGTCGTCTATCGACAGTGTGAAAGAGAGCAATGCGCCCACTATTATGCCCGGCATAATGTCGGGTAGCACGACCTTGAACATTGCCTTTGCCGGCGTACAGCCGAGGTCAAGCGCAGCCTCATATATCTTGTTGTCTGACTTTTGCAATCTTGGCAGTACGTTGAGAAGTACGTACGGAGCGCAGAAAGTCGTCTGCGCAAGTATGAGTTTGAATGCCGTTACGCCCCAACTTCCGTCATTGATTTTGAACATTGTCGCAAAGAGGTTGAATACCAAAGCCAAAGCTATCGCCGTTACGATTTCGCTGTTTATCATAGGTATTTGGTTTGCGGTGTTATAGACAGCCTTTATGCGCTTGCTGTGGATTGCGTGCAGACCTATTGCGCCGAGCGTACCGAGGACGGTGGAGAGCAGACTTACGAAAAAGCCTACGAACAACGTATTGACAATCGCCTCTTGGATTTTGTCTGCGTTGGGTCCGTTTCCGCTGAAGAGGTTGATATAGTTGTTGAATGAGAATCCGCTCCATTCGCTGAATGACGGCGTCTCGGTGAAGGAGAATATAATCATCCACACGATAGGGAGATACAGCATAATAAGCACGAGACCTATAAAGGTTCTGACGAGTATTTTTCTTACCATAATCCGCCTCCTTTGCTGCCGTTGTCGCCTGTATATTTATTGGATATAAACATTGACGCGCACATAAATATGAGCAGTATGAAAGATATTGCCGCCGCCATATTGAGAGAGTCGGCTTTGAGGGAATATATGAAGTCGCCAAGCAACATCATCTTGCCGTTGCTCATTATCTCCGTCACGGCAAAAGTCGTGATAGAGGGTATCATTACCATTGTCAGTCCGCTGACGATACCAGGCATAGACAGTGGAACGGTGACTTTCCAAAATGCTCTTATGGGAGTTGCGCCCAAGTCGCTTGCACCCTCGATATAGCACTTGTCAATCTTGAGTATGGTATTGTATAAAGGCATGATCATATACGGCAAGAATTCGTACGTCAAGCCGAAGATTACTGCGCCCATACCCATCTTGAAACCTATTACGTTGAATACGGCTTTGGTTGCCATCATTCTTAAGAGGAAGTTGACCCACATCGGCGCAAGGAAGAGACCTATCATCACGCCCTTTTTGTTGAACTCTGTTTTCGTGAGATAATACGCGATCGGATAACCAATCAAAAGACAGAGCGCGCTTGTGGAAAATCCCGCGATAAGCGAATTGCCTATTACTTTTCCCAGAGCCTGTTCTTTTGCAAGTTCTTTGAAATTGATGAGCATATCAAAAGATCCGTCGGTGGCGTCAATAAATGCAAATACCAATACCAATACAAGCGGTAGCAATACGAAGATTGCCATAAAGAGAGCGTAGGGGATTGCCAAAGATTTTTTGAACATTACTCGCCCTCCTTGACTGATACAAGCTCAAATTTATCTATCTTTATACCGATTCTGTCGCCCTTATCCCACAAGTATTCGGTGTCTGCGTAGATATGGTGGTTGTCGTCGGTCTTGATGTCTACGATATAATTCTTGCCCTTGTATATCATGCTGTCCACGTTGCCTGCAAGGGGAGCGGCGTATTCGTCGTCCGTCATATCAATATCCGTGAAAGCAAAACGCACTTGCGCTTCTTGTCCCTTGAGCGTCTTTTCTTCGCCGTCTATCGTCAACACGTCTTGCTCGCTGTCGTAATTGCAATTTGCAAAGATCTCTGTCGGGTTGAATTCGTATTCTCCGCCATAAAGGTCAAAGGTCGTGTTGGACGTAAAGGTCACGGGTACGGTGTTGTCTACATGTTCTTTGTACATTATCTGAATGTTTTCGGGAGCGACGTACAAGCCCACTTCTTTGCCTATTGGAGCCTCTATGGTGCTGTGTATGGTAAATTCAAATCCGTTGCACTCGCACATCATCTCGTAAGGCACGCCTCTGAACCTACACCACTGTATTACGCCTGTGATAATGCCGTTTTCCTTGCTTTTGACTTCGATATCCTCGGGACGGATTACTATGTCGACGGGGGTGTTCTCACCGAATCCCGCGTCCACGCACTTAAATTCCGCGCCAACGATATTGACTTTGTAATCTTCGATCATCACGCCGTCAAGTATGTTGGATTCGCCTATGAAGTCTGCTACGTACGCCGTCCTAGGTTCGTTATATATGTCGATAGGAGAGCCCTCTTGCAATATCGTGCCGTCTTTCATTACGACGACAGTATCGCTCATCGTCAAAGCCTCTTCTTGGTCGTGAGTGACGTAGATAAAAGTAATGCCGAGTTTTTTGTGCATTTCCTTGAGTTCGATTTGCATCTCTTGACGCATTTTGAGGTCAAGCGCGCCGAGAGGTTCGTCGAGGAGAAGCACCTTTGGCTCGTTTACGATAGCTCTTGCGATTGCGACTCTCTGTTGTTGACCGCCCGAGAGCGAATCTACGTCTCTCGTCTCGTAATCGCTAAGTCCGACGATTTTGAGCGCGCGACGTACCTTTTCGTCAATATAATATTTATATCCGTTGACTTCTTTCTTGACTCTTCCTTTCTTCGTCATTTTGTTGACTTCTTTCTTGACCTTGCAAAGCGGTACGTATCCTTTATCAATATAAGAATAATAATCTTTGTTTGCAATGGAGAAGTCGGGCTTACCCGTGGCGGGGTCTACCAAAAAGTTTTTGAGTTTTACTTGTTTGGTCGTGTCTTCACCGTTTTTCTTTTTGCAAGCCACTTCGATTTTCTTGAGCTTGAGTCCGAACGCAATGTTGTTGAATACGTTGAGGTGGGGGAATAGCGCGTACTTTTGGAATACCGTATTGACGGGGCGCTTATGAGGCGGAAGTTTTGCAATATCCATACCGTCGAAGAGCACTTTGCCCTCGGTGGGTATCTCAAATCCCGCAATCATTCTCAAAGTCGTCGTCTTTCCGCAGCCGCTTGGTCCAAGGAAAGTGACGAACTGTCCTTTCTCTATATTTAAATTGATATTATTTACGACCGTCTTGCTGCCGTATTGTTTTGTAAGTCCTTGAAGTTGGATTATGTATTCTTTATTGTTTTCCATAGTGCTCTCCCTTTAGGAGTCTCTAAATAAGTTCTCGCGGCAACCTTGCTATTGATTTACGCGCTAAGTTCGTCTACGCATCACGCTCGTAGCTACATTACGAGCGCGCTGCCTATCCTCCTTATCGCAAAAATCGCTTACGCAATCTTGCTCGCGTCACTTATTCATAGCCTCCTATATCAAAAAGTAGGTGGGCTTGATACCCAAAGTATTTTTGCTATCTCTTGACTTTTGTTTTCAATATAATGTCTTTTTTTGCTTGTGAAATAGAATGAATTGCCTTGCTTTATCTCATACGACTTTTTGCCGAGGTGCAATATTGCCTCTCCCTGCAAGACGTATCCGAACTCTTCGCCTTCGTGGGGCATATCTTCCGTCGTGCTTACGCCTGCTTGCAAAGTCAGCAAGATAGGCTCCATCTCGTTTTTGAGCGAATTTGGCACAAGCCAAGTGATGAGTTCGCCGTCGTCTTCTTTCTCAAAGAAGTCTTGATCTTTGAATACGATTTGCTCGTCTACTTCTTCGTTGAAGAATGACTTGAGGTCGCTTCCAAGCACTGCCAGTATGTCCATAAGCGTTGCGATAGATGGTGAAGTGAGATTGTTTTCAAGTTGGGATATATATCCTTTCGTCAACTCGCATCTGTCCGCCAATTCTTCTTGCGTAAGTCCGCATTGAAGTCTCAATCGCTTTAGCTTTACTCCAATATCCATATCGTCCTCCGTTTGGTTTAGTAATTCTAAACAATTTTTTTAAAAGGTTTCGTTGTAATAAACAAAAAGTTTAGAATTATTAAACAAGTCGATTATAGTTTACTGTATGATATATGTCAACAATATTGATACAGTTTTTAAAAAAA